>JAHFBY010000129.1 GCA_023249835.1 Elusimicrobiota bacterium
TGATCCTTTCCTCGCAAAAAAAAGATCCCCTTGTTTGATTTGACGAGAATCTTCACATAACCCGCCAACTATACCGGACATTGACCCCGCAAAGTAGCGGACCTCTACGTCTTGCAGTAATTCACTCAGGATCATTTGATTTATTTAGCTTAACGATCGTCAAATTATTTGCGCTCTTGGGAGCAATTCCATAAATCTGCGCGGCCCGGCTCATTACTTTTGCGAATACCGGAGCCGCCGAACTTCCGCCCCAATAGTTTTGTTTAGGTTCATCCAACACCACTAAACACACCAACTGCGGCGACTCAGCCGGAAGAAACCCACAGAATGATGAGGTGTACTTATCCGCGTAATAACGTTTTGTATCCGGATTAATTTTTTGGGCAGTGCCCGTTTTCCCGGCTACAGTATATCCGGGGATTTGAGCGTTTATGCCCGTGCCCCGATCCACAACACCGAGCAAAAGGCGCCGCATCGCGCTCGCGGTTTGGGTGGAAATAACCCGACGCACAATTTGGCTTTTATAGGCTTCCTTAACTTTATGTCCGCCGTCAGGTTCACGGAGTTCTTTAACGATCAAAGGCTCCATTAATAGCCCGCCGTTGGCAATGGCCGAGTAAGCGTTAATTAACTGCAGGGCCGTCACCCCAATCTCTTGGCCAAAGGACATGGAAGGCAAAGACACCTTAGACCACTTTTCCAATGGCCGCACCAAACCCTCTGCTTCTCCGGGCAAAGCTATCCATGTGCGGGCGCCAAACCCGAACGCGCGGACATAGCGGAAAAACAACTCCTCACCAATACCCAAGCTAATTTTAGCGGTGCCGATATTAGAGGATTTTTCCAGCACTTCGGAAAACGTGGCTATGCTTTCCGGTTCATGATCGTTAATGATGCGGTCATAATATTTCCATTTCCCATTTTCACAATCGTATTTTTCAGTGATCCTCGCCCGCTTTTCTTCAAGCGCCGTTGCAAAGGTGATGGCCTTAAAAGTGGATCCGGGCTCAAAAATTTTACTGATCGCAGGGTTTTGGAGCGCGTCGGGCTTTAAATTATGAGTGCGCGCGCCTTGCGCTAAAGGGTTAGGATCAAAGGAGGGGATTGAAGCCATCGCCAAAATTTCACCGGTGGTGGGATTTTGAATGATAACGATTCCAGATTTAGCTTCATATTCAGCGATCCCACTTTTCAATTCCCGTTCCGCAATATACTGTAACGTCCTATCTAAGGTAAGCACAACGGAATTCCCGGAACTTTTAACCGCGTTAGATTGAGCGGTAAAAATATTGCGCCCCTTGGCGTCATGCAACTGTTCAAGTTCAATCCTATTTCCTTTTAAATATTTATCTTGCGATTGTTCAATGCCCGACAACCCATAATTATCCAAACCCGAGAAACCCACCAACTGCGCGGCAAGGCTGCCGTTAGGATAATAACGAACCTGTTCATTTATGACGCCTACGCCTTCAATTTTTTCCCGGGATATGTTTTCAACGCTGGCCGCGCTCGACTTTCGCGACAACCACACAAAATCCTGTCCGGATAAACACTTTTCCTTAACTTCGCCGGGATATAAAGAGAGGTTGGTCTCTAAAAGCTTAATGGCGCGCAAGCTCTTCACAAATTGTTTGGGGTGAAGAAAAACGGAATAGCCTTCTACGGAGGTGGCCAACACATTTCCGTTGCGGTCAAGGATTGTTCCGCGAAAAGTTTCCGACTTTATCTTGATGTGGGATCTTTTTTGGGAAAGTTCAGAATAGTTAAAACCCTGAAAAACTTGCAGATAAAAAAGACGGACAGCCAATCCGGACATAGCCGCCCATACGAAAAGAAACGAAATTCCCAACCTCCGCGGCATCATTAGAAATCACCCCTGCTTCACATTTATGATGATGATGTTTTCTTCTTTTGGGACAATTAGCCCTAATTCCTGTTTGGCTGCCCTTTCAATAGCTTCCAAAGACAATAATTGGTCCCTCTGCATCAACAGGTTGACTGTCACTAATTCATTTTTTGCGATTTCGTTTTTAATTTTTTGTATGTCGTAGGAAAACCAAGTGGAGCGCACCGTTTGACTAACCCACAAAAGCAGAAAAATAAAAATCCCTGCCAAACCTGCCCACAACTTTAAAATACTTTTAGTTTGCGATGCCATGATGCTGTCCTCTTGCCTAATTTATAAAACTTAAGGTGGATACCCCGCCGAGTTAGAGTACCCACCCAAAATCAAATATTTCCCTTGCGGCCAACCGCTAAAGTTTTTCAGCTATTCTAAGCTTCGCGCTGCGCGACCTGGGATTATCCGCCAATTCTGAAGCGCCCGGAGTTATCGGCTTCTTATTCATTAACCGAACCAAAGGTTTCCTTCCGCACCCGCACATGGGCAGCTTAGGAGGACAAACGCACCCCCGGCTCCAAAGCTTGAATTTATTTTTGACCACGCGGTCCTCTAAGGAATGGAAAGAAATAAAACAGATGCGGCCACCAGGAGCAATCATTCCAGGAAGATTGTCCAAGAGAGCATTTAAATGATCCAGCTCCTGGTTAACCGCAATCCTTAAAGCTTGAAAAGTTTTTGTGGCTGGATCAATCCGCGAACGCCCGTTAGGCCCCCCATGCCACAAAGCTTGAGCAATGACTTCTTGGCAAGATTGAGTGTCATTTAATTTTCCAACGTTAGCGGCTTTTTTAAGCGCCGCGGCAATTTTAAATGCGTTTGACTCCTCGCCATAGCGTTCAATGATTTGAGCTAATTCATGAACCTCTGCGCCTTGGATTAAGGATAGGGCCGTTCGTCCGGAAGTATTGTCCATCCGCATATCCAGCGGACCGTTATGGCGAAACGAAAAACCGCGGTTGGGGTTATCCATTTGGAACGAAGAAAATCCCAAATCCGCTAAAAAGCCATCCGCTTGCGGCACGTATTTATTTTCAACCATTTCTCTTAATTTCCCATAATTTTGGCAATATATTTTCATCCTATCTTTAAATCTTTCCAACCTTTTACCGGCCACCAAAACCGCCTCGGGGTCGCGGTCAAAACCCCAACAGCGGGCCGAGGCGTCTTGGCTTAAAAGCTGCTCCGTATGCCCGCCGGTTCCTAATGTAGCGTCGATATAGTTTCCGCCCTCTTTCGCTCGCCAATAGGCAAAGACTTCACGCTGCAGTACCGGTTTATGAAAGCGCTCAAACTCAAGCATAAATAAGGTTGATAAATTCCAAATATCATTAGGTTAAAATTCCAATTGCGCTGCAAACTTCTTAAACACGCTCTTTTGTTGGCTCACATACTTTGTCCACAACGCCATCGACCATATTTCAATTTTTTCTCCGTGCCCCACGATCGCTGTTTCCTTTTTCAACCCAGCGTAATCAATTAAATGCTGGGGGATCAATATTCGCCCTTCCTCATCGCATTGGACCTCGCAGGCGTTTGCGAACAACAGCCGTTTAAAAGCCCTTTGCTGCGCTTTGTTTTTAAGCGGAAAGGATTCCAGTTTCTCTCCTATGCGCTTCCATGAAAACTTTGTGTAAAGGTTCAAGCAGCCTTCCAACCCTTGCGCCAAGACCAGCTCCGGCTGATCCGCTATGGCGGCGCGAAACTTTGCGGGAATCGCCAGGCGATTCTTGGTGTCCACGGTATAAAAATGCGATCCGATAAAATTGGGATTTTCGTTCACTTTTCCCCACTATTCCCCACACAGGCCCAGTTTATCAGATCGCCTTTTATTTGTCAAGGTGCGAATATTAAAAATAATTTAAATAATGCGAAAAATAAAAAAAGCCCGCTTCGTAAATTAAAACGAAGCGGGCTTTTCCCAATGCCGATAAGCCGAATTCTGTTTTGCTCTAGGAACAATTATTGTTCCCCAAGCAACGAGGACCATTCCTCTAATGCGGTTTACCCGATAGGAGGTTCGAGCCGGACCAGCCTATTTTAGAAAAAAGTTTTCACTTTCCTCTAAAGCCTCCTTCTACTTAACCTTGCTGCGGACGGGGTCTATCCTCCCCAACCATCGCTGATTAGGGATGTGAGCTCTTACCTCGCATTTTCACCCTTACCCAACCGTTTCCTAGTAAACAAAACGGCAAGGCGGTCCAAGTTTCTGTGACACTTTCCCTGGAACGGTCGAACGCTCCAGGTCGCCTCTCGCGACCATCCTGTCCTGTGCAGTTCGGACTTTCCTCCCCGCGAACCAATGCCTTGCTTTCGCGGAGCGATCCTCTGGCATTGGGAAAATTTATTTATTTATTGAATCGCGATCAAGCGCAATGTTGGCGAGCTGATCGGCGCGCTTGTTGCCGGGATGAGAAGATCGCGGAATGTGATCAACGCGCACCTGCTTAAAACTGGCCTCTAATTCACGCACTTCCGCTAGGAGTTTTTTCATCCCCTGATGCTTAACGCGGTAACTCCCGTCGAACTGTTTGGCCACGAACTGCGAATCAGTATACACGCGCAAAGATTGCGCGCCCATGTTGCGACATTCCAATAGAGCTCGAATTAGCGCGCGGTATTCCGCCACATTATTCGTATTGACGCCAATAGTCTCGGAAATTTCCATTAAAACGTTGCCTTCTGCGTCTTCAATGCGCACGCCGTAAGCGGCCCGCCCGGGATTGCCGCGAGAGGCTCCGTCCACGTATGCGATCAAATTTTTAAGCATGGGGCAATACCGCGCGGAAGAGCTAGGCAACGATCGGGATAACGTTTTCGTCTGAAGCTGGTTTGGGATCTGCTGGGAAATAAAGGATGCTTGAACAAGATTCGCAAATGATCATATCTTTGCCTTTTTTAACTTCATTGATAACGCTTTGAGTTAAATTGGTATTGCAGCCATCGCAGCATTCCCCTTTAATGGCCATCAAGGCCGACCCTTTGCGATGTTCGCGAATATAATTATATCTCTTAATGACGTCCGCGGGGATGCCTGCTGTATAATCGTCTCTCACTTTTTTTTCTTCATTGACCAGGGCTTGGAGTTTACTTGACTCCTCTTCCAAAATTTTTATTTCTCCCAGGAATTTTTTTTCATTGTCTTTGGCCTCCTGAGAAACTTGCGCAATCCCCTGTTGAGCAGTATCAGACTCCAACATAATGGTTAAAATCGCGTCTTCGATCAATTCTTTTTCTTTTTTAGATTGATTAATTTCCGACAGCACCGCCTTATACGCTTCATTAGAGTTGAGGGAATTTAATTCCGCCTCTCTTTTTTTTATTTTTTCTTCGTGGGTGGCGAGCTCCAACTCCTTTTCTTTTTTCTTCAATTGAAAAGCGCGCACCTTATTTTTAATTTCTTCTTCAGACTGTTTGGCTTGCTGAATTTGGGAATGTTTATCGAGCACCGCTAAGGGGATCTCTTCCATCTGCGCCAAATAGCCGTCGATCACTTTATCGATTTTTTGCAAATCAAGAAGTTTTTTTATGCCATCGTTCATCATTATAGTCCGGCTCCTAAAAGGGTCTAAATTTTTGGGCGGTATAGGTTTCGAACCTATGACCTCTCCGGTGTGAGCGGAGCACTCTACCGCTGAGCTAACCGCCCATTAATAAATTTTATTTCTTTAAAGACTGTATATATTTTACTAAAGATTTAAGCTGTTTTTTTGATAACGGCCCGCCGGATTTATAATAAAAGCCGGGCATGGACGTTTGCGGAACACCCTCTTTAACGACCCGCATCAAATGCGACTTTGACAGTCCGCCTAAAACGTCGCGGGAAGGCGCGATCATCGGCTTTTTAGAATCTGCGGGCAAATCATGACAAATCATGCAAACTGAATCATATAGCTCTTGCCCCATTTTATTTTTTGCGGGCTCAGCATGGCACTGCGCGCAATTCCCCTTAAAAAGCGCGTCCCCGGCTTGCATTTTAGGATGAGCCGTTCCATTGATCAGGCCGGTAATCGTTAAGGTTAAACGTTCCTCCGGGTTGTTAGTTAAAACCTCAACTTCTTTAAAAACGCTTCCGACTTTGCCGCTGCTATTATAGGACACTAAAATGACGCCGGCGGCGCCGGGCGGATAAGGGCCGGTGGAGGCGGTCGCTGCTGTGCAACCGCAAGAGCTTCG
>JAHFBY010000130.1 GCA_023249835.1 Elusimicrobiota bacterium
TAAAACTATTATAAGGGGGACAAAAATGTTGTCAGGGACTATTCAGAAATTAGAAGCCGCAATTAAGAGTTTGCCGGTTTCTGACGCCAAGAAAAAAGAGGGGTTGTTGGAACTGTTAGTAAAGTTAAAAAGTGAAGTAACCGAACTGTCCAAGACCAACGTTAACCAGGCTCTCAGCGTCGCGGGGTTTGCAGAGTTGGCGGCTCACGAAGCAACTCGGACAGATCGTTCACCCAACCTTTTGTCCCTTGCTTTGGAGGGGCTCTCTTCCTCAGTCATAGATTTTGAGAAAAGCCACCCGTCGCTCGTAGGCACTGTAAACGAAATTTGCAAGCTGTTGTCCAACATCGGCATATAGTTTTTTCATGAAATATTATAAGCCCACGATATTAGAGAGGTACTTTGGACTGGAGTGGGTGGTCTTGCAAAATTCAGTGGAAAAGAACAGCTTTACCTTGCAGGGGCTCTTATCCGCGCCGCCGGATATGGATGAGCTGAACCTATTAGTGGAAGACCTTTCTGTAATTGAAGCGTTTAACCATAATGATGTTTATAAAATTTGTTGTAAACTGAAAATTAAAAACGAATTTTTAGATACGCGAAGTAAACTTAGCGCCGGGGTTCGATTGCTAAATGCCGGCATTCAATCTTTAGCTTATCAGGCGACTGGGGCGCAGTCCCGCAAGAAAGTTGATTGGTCTGTAGACTTAAAGATTGGTCACCATCTGAATGTAAACGTAAAAACGCTTAAGTCCGCAATTATTCGCGATCAAATAATTAATGCGATATTTGCCAATGTATCCAGGGACAAATCGTTTGGGTTAGAACCGGTGGTATGCGTATCGTTGGACGTTATAAAAGACGACAGCGATCTCTTGGGAGCGGGTTACGCGGAATTTTTCTCTCAGGTAGACTATGGGTTGATAGCAGATAAGTATTGGAATAGCGCAGCGGATAGCTCTCAGCGCTATCCCAATGAAGTTTATTGTAAAACAGTGCGCGAGTATGGGGGCGAGTTTGTTTGGTGTTATACGTTTAAGGTTTACGCGGTAAAAAAAGGGCAGTCGCTTGCAGGGGTGCAAGAGGAACGCAAGCGAGGCGCTTGGTTAAACATTATCTTGCAATCAATGATTGAAGAAAACGTTTCTGCTATTGGCGCGGGCGGCAGTTTTATTTTAGCTTTGGATTGCACATATGCTGACGACAGTTTTGAGCTTTTTAACGATTCTGGTCATATTTCTAATAAGGTCGGACACTTTTCATTTCCGCCCGGATTTGCGGGATTTTATTTGTTTGGCAATAATCCTTTAAAAAAGAATACGACGTTCATATTGCCCAATCCGGGTTTTACCGGACCAGGGGCTGTCAGCGAATATTTAAAAAAATTAAAAGGTTGATTTAAGTTTATGCGCACTCCCCTTGGCGTCCATTGTCCCCATTATTATGAGGACTTTCAGCGGGATCGAAATTTACAGGAGTGCAGGCTCATTAACCACCAATATGCTGGAGGGGCGTGGCAGGTTAAAGATTGTTTTAACTGTTCAGTGCCAAAAATATTGCAGGCTAACGGTAGCCTTTACCTGATTTTAGAAGCAAAGATCAGCCGCGGAGGATTTCTTTGGTTCAAGCGAAAGGTGTGCGTGACCGCTTATTGCGCTAAACATAAATTAAAAATAGAAGACGCCTACATTGGGTGCACAAATTGCGCTAGTGAATTCCGAGAATCGCTGCAAATCCTTGACCTGTAACTAAATCCATATATATTTTAAAGGTGTTTGGGCCCGCACTCTTTTCTTATAACTATGAGGAATGAGTACAGGGCCCAAATTCTTAAGTATATCTTTTAGATGTGTTTGGGCCCGAGGCGATTCGAACGCCTGACCCTCTGCTTAGAAGGCAGATGCTCTATCCAACTGAGCTACGGGCCCTAAATTCTTAGGGTGCGTACCCTAAATGCGTCCACTAAAAAATACACTAAACATTATATATAATTTAGATTATGATTCTTTATTTAGTTCGGCATGGGGAAGCGCTTAGCGAATTATTAGATTTTAAACGTCCATTAACGGAGAACGGACGCCGGCAAGTGAACGAGTTAGCCCAACTGCTTAAAAAAAAGAAAGTTCGAATAGATAAAGTTTGCCATAGTTCACTGCTGCGGGCCCAGGAGACCGCTCAACTACTAAAAGAATCGCTTGGTTTAGTAAATGAAGTTGAAAGAATTGATGGTTTGCTGCCTAACGATACGGACAACTATATCGGCAAGACCATTTCAGAGTTTGAGCGGTCTCATCCTTTAGGGGCGCTTATGTTGGTTGGACATTTGCCGTTTTTGCCAAAATTGGCGCAAAAACTTTTAAATTCGGATCAAAAGCAGCAAAGTTTGGATCTGGATGTTGCCGGGCTGCTTTGTTTGAACTATGCGCACGAACGCGGTTGGTTTTTGGAGTGGAAATCGAGCCCTAGGGATTTATTGTAATAAAAATGTATAATACTTTGATGGATGAAAATCATAACAAAATCGTAATCGTGGATGACGATCCTGATATGTACCGCTTGGTGCAGATGAAATTGGAAGAGTCCGGCTATCAAGTGCAGGTTGCAAACGATGGAATTTCAGGGTTAGCGCTTGTCCAAAAAGAAAAACCTTCCATGGCCATTTTAGACGTAATGATGCCGGGCATGAACGGTTATATGATTTGCCGGAAATTAAAAGACGATCCGGACTGTAAAAATATTCCAGTGCTATTGTTAACCGGACGGTCTACCGAGTCCGACCAATTTTGGGGCATTGAAGCCGGCGCAGACGGATACATTACTAAACCATTCAACGTTGATGAAGTCTTAGCCAAAGTTGAAGAACTCATACAGAAGTAAAGCTAATTTTTTTCTGGTCCCATCCCTATCCTTAGTCTTCCTATGTCTATTTGCGTTCCAGTCTTGTAAACGTGCTAGTCTTGACCAGGTGGAGCGATGGTTTATATTGCTGGATTATAACCCGCGCATGGAACTAACTTCCGAAGATCTGGCTTCCTATAACATGGCGATTTTAGACCCTGATCAACATCCGCCAATGGAGCTCCTTAACCAAATTCACTACCTCATAGCTTATATCAGCATTGGCGAAGCGGAAAACTACCGGTCGTACTGGGAAAAAATCAAGGACCGGCCCTGGGTGTTGGAGGAAAATCCCAACTGGAAAGGCAATTATTTGGTGGATATCCGCAACCCGGAATGGCAGTCAATTTTACTTAAAGAGCTTATACCGCAAGCCATAAATGCCGGATTTAAAGGTATTATGCTTGACACTGTGGACACGGCCATTGAACTGGAGAGCCGCGACCCTCAACGTTACGCCAATACGAAAAATGCCATGGTCCAATTCATTGCCAAAATTCATAAACGGTTTCCCCATTTGTATTTATTGCCTAACAACGGTTATAGCCTCCTGCCGGAAATAGCGCCGTATATTTCGGGCGTGATCGCGGAAGATATCTTTTGGATGCCGGATTTTGAAAATAACACATATGTTCCCGTGCCGGAAGAGGACCGACGTCAAAAAATAATTTCATTAAATAAGGTAATGGAATCTCATCAGCTTCCAATATTCAGCATCGATTATGTAAGCCAAAAGGATCCGGACATGATTCGCCAAACCTTAGAAAAAGCCAGGAAGTTGGGGTTTGTTCCCTATGTGGCGGAAAAAAATCTTTCTCGTCTTTACCAGAATTAGGTGTTACATGCGATTGACCAACATTGGGTCATATATACTTATAGGTTCAATCGTCCTTTGGTTAAACCCGCCATCTTATTCTGATGAGCTCAAACGGACCATATTAGGATTATACGATTCAACTGAAGAGTACAATCAAACTCAAGATAGAAATTGGGTACACCGATTCGCGCAAATGCCGTTGAACTATTTAGGTATGAAGGTAAGGCTTCATGATATAGCAGAAGGTCTGCCCGATGATAAAGATATGGCGGACGTTTACGGCGTATTGAGCTGGTTTGCAGACAGCGATATGTCGGACTCCAACGCTTATTTGAGTTGGGCCATTCGAATGATCAAGTCCGGTAAAAAATTTGTTGTCTTAGGCAATTTGGGCGCGTTAAATGATCGCGGAACCGGAAAAGGTTCTAACCCTGACCTAATTGATCAGTTTTTTGACGCTCTAGGAATGGAAAACCTGGGCAATTGGACGGACGACCCGTATGTTTTGGAAGTTACATATAAAGATTCCAAAATGGTGGAGTTTGAACGCAACTTGGCAGGGGACGTGGATTACTATGAAAACTTAAAACCTTCGAGTCCGCGCGCTAAAGTCTACTTGGAAATCAACCGTAAAGATATTGAAAATGGAGCCTCTGCCTTGGTGTTGACCACTCCGTCCGGGGGAGCCGCTTTCGGCAGTTACGCGATATATTTTAACTATTTAAACGAAATGGGGAGGTGGCGTATTGATCCGTTCGCATTTTTTAATGAAGCGTTTGCTTTGGAGTCGCGGCCGAGAATGGACGTTACCACTTTAATGGGGCGCAGGATATTTTACTCCCATATCGACGGCGACGGGTTTAGGAACTTGTCTCAACTGGACGCTAAAAAATACGCCGGAGAAACAATTTATGAAGAAATATTAAAAAAATATTCTTTGCCCGTCACGGTTTCTTTTATAACTTCCGAAGTGGACTTGCGCTACTTCGGATCCAATCGCCTGCTGGACATCGCGCGCAAAATTTTAACCCTGCCCAACGTAGAGGTTGGGATTCATACTTTTTCGCATCCGTTGCAATGGCGCAAAAAGTTAACCGCTTTTGTGATTAAAGGGTATTCAAAAAAAACGAGCGATTGGAACAGCGACGAAGAAAAGCTTGATACGCTTTACCCTAATGCCGCTGTCATAACTGTGGATGAGAAGAAATATCTTGAAGAAGAAATCACTAACGCGGTGCATTACCTAAATAAAAACATTGCTCCGAAAGATAAACAAGTTAAACTTTTTCAGTGGTCGGGCAACTGCAAGCCGCAAGAGCTCGCGATAAAAAAGGTGGACGAGTTAGGTTTAATGAATTTAAATGGCGGAGATTCCAGGTTTGACCGCGCGTTCCCAAGCTATACTTTTGTTGCGCCGCTAAGCCGGCAGTTGGGCAATAGGATTCAAGTTTATTCCTCTAACGCTAATGAAAACATTTATACCGATGGTTGGAGCAGCAATTATCATGGCTTCCTCAACGTGATTGAAACGTTCGAGCAAACGGAAATCCCAACTTTAATTAATCAAGTCCCGCGGCGGGTTTCAGCCATAAACATTTACTATCATTTTTATTCCGGTGAAAATAGTTTATCGATAAACTCTTTAAAAAAGGCATACGATTACGTTTTGAGCCGGGAAGTTATTGCGGTTTACGCATCGCAATATGCCAACTGTGTGCAGGGTTTTTATTCCGCCAAGTTTGAACAACTTCCAGACGGCGGATGGCTGGTTAAAGGCTACGGAGAGGATCGAACTTTACGGTTTGACAATACGACGCTCTGGCCGGACCTGGCTAAATCTAGAGGCGTGATGGGCTACCGTAGGTGGGCGAATTATCTTTACGTTTTTTTGAAAGATCAGGATTCTGCCACGGTATATTTGGCGGAAAAGAAAAATGGAACCATTCCCTACTTGGAGGACTCGGCTAATTTAATACAAAACTGGAAAGCTACCCGCGACAACGTCAGTTTCTTTTGTCAGGGGTTTGGGCAGGGAACGGTTCAGATCAATAATCTGGAGCCTCGATCCGCTTATCAAATATCCGTATTGGATAAAAATAGGGTTGACTCGCAAAGCGCTAGGCAAATACACTCTGATTCCCAAGGCGAGTTAAAACTGGACTTTCCGCTAACGGGGGGGAAAGAGGTTCGGTTAGCAAGGGCGCATTAGTTTAATGGGAATACCCCTTTGGAAGTCCGCGCTATTCTTCTTTGTGGTGATTGTGTTTGCGGCGTCTTATTTTCCAAGCCAAAGAGAAATGGGGCTTGTTTATTCAAAGTCAAGGAACTTTAAAAAGGCCCTGACGTTTTTG
>JAHFBY010000131.1 GCA_023249835.1 Elusimicrobiota bacterium
CGTTTACTTGCAGATTTATCTTCTTCAGTGACGCCTTCTTTAGATTCAAACTGTGCGATTGTCTTGGAGATGGTCCTGACCAGTAGGGGAACTTTTCCGCGCGCTTGACCTTCATTAGTAACAGGGTCAAGTATATTTACCAAATTCCAACGAGATGGAATAGAGGTTTTATTTTTCCATAGCCAGATCGCAATGTGTTCACGGTTACTAAAAGAGCCGAGCTCTCCCTTTAATACTTTTAAAATTAAGGCGTCAATTTCCCTTGGCGATTGTTCCTGGGACAGGCCGATCAGGTTTCTGAGCACATCATCAACAGGAAGTTGTCGGATCGCGACGTTTATAGCGTCCTCCAGACTATCCTCTTTCATTTCTAATATTTCTTGCAAAGAAATAGGAGAGCCGTTGATCCATCGGCTTATTGTGTTTTGGTTGTTGTCTCCTTCCTCATTTTCATCATCGCTGTCCTCCAGCATTTGGCTGGCCCGATGTCTTCCCGTATCTTTTTGCCTGGGGCTTTCATTGTTGATCATGCTGACATCTGAACCAGCGTCAGAACGCAGATCAGCGGTATCAGCGGATTTTAATCGGGCTTTTCTTTCGTCTAAACGATTAAAGAGGACATCCAACAAGCTTTGCGCGTTAACCGAGGGTTTACCTTTAATCTGTTCATTATAAGTTTCTTTGCCCAGCAGATACTTCCACTGTGCCGGGGTCAATGATTGAACCTGTTGCTCTGTGCGCGCCCCTAATATGGGGTCAGTCAACAAACTGATTAAAAACCGGAGTTTCAGCGTAAAGTTAATCTTTTGATTTTGATTGGCAATGTCAATAACGGCTTTTTGGACAAAGCTATCCATTGCCCTGTCGGAGTCTATTTCTGAGTGTAATTGTAGATAGGTTTTTAGGTGGTCCCCAATCTGAATTTTAGGAATGAATTCGCCCCATTTTTCCTGATTTATCCTAATTTCATTACCGTTAATCCAAGGAAGAATTTGTTCGAAGAGCTCTTTTTCTTCCGCTCGACCGGAATCTTGGTTTAAAATCATTTCGTTAAGCTTCTCTATGCCTAACCGGCTAAGCAATTCTACCAGAACCAGCGGTTGGCTCATGTCTGAGGATTGGCGAGCAAAGATTGAGACCAATGCCTGGTAGGCTTTTTCTTGCTCGATATTAAATACGTTCAGCAGCCAATTTTTTGCAGCCAGTCTAAACCCTTCTTCCCGGGACAGGAGGCTGATGACAAAAAATAACGTTGCCAGCCGTTCTGCTCGTTCAGGCTCTTTTTTATTGGAGGCGTTGAAAGCGCGGCCATTTTCACCCGGCAACAAGACTATTTTGTTTAAGATATTATCAACTGTTTGAGTTAATCCTTGGTCGGGCGTCATCTGTTTGTGCATGAGATCGCGCAGCATCAGGTAAGCTTCATTTTGCGCGTCGGGATCGGAAAGGCTGTCGCGCAGCGCCGCGGTGGTTTGTGCGGTTACATCTCCGTTATTAATTAACCCGGACAAAATGGCCCACAATTCCTCTCCTTTACGATAATCGTTCAGAAAATCATGAGCATCTATTTCCTCATCCTCTTTGGACTCACGGCTTTGGCTGAGACGCGGGTTAAAATCATCCTTAAAGATAGAGAAAAATCGTTCTAAGACGACTTGGTCAGTTGGATCTTGGCTGGACAGCTTAAGGCGCATTAAGGCGCGTAAGCTGGAGGGGTAATGGTGTTCGGATTTTCCATGTAAGCGCAAAATTTCTCTGCGCGCTGCCGGTGCTCTAAACAATACGCTTCCGCGCGGAGATTTTACCGACGCATCAGCAGCTTGGGTCCAAGGAGCCGAATGAGTTTGAATTGATTGGATAAACCCTTGACCACCAAAATATAAATCTTCATCTTTTAAAGAATTTTCTGCGCTGCCGGATTCGGTAAATACGTTAGATAGTCTTCTCGCAACATTTAAGTCCGCGCGGGTGGGCTGCACAGCGTTAATTCTTTCTGCTAAGAGTTGTGTTAAGGTTTGAGAAAACTCAGAAGCATTATCAGTTAACGCTAAGAGCTTAATTTGAGCAAAAGTTAATAATCCGGATTTAAGGAAAAAACCGGTCAGCCTTTGATCTTTATTGGCAAAGATCCAATTTTCCAGGTCAAGTTTAAGCTCGGGATTTTGTAAGAGCGCTTTTAAGAACAACAGACGAATGCGAATTGCGCTTTGCGAGGCTCCGGCGTTCCAGATTTCCGCTAAACGCGAGACCAGTCCATGAGGGCAGCTATTTTTTATTGTGTTGATCATCTCAGGCGCAGATTCCTCATTGAGAATGATTTCGATCTTATCTAATTCCACTTCGGAGTTTTGTTCAAGCCATTGTCTCAAAACACCTTCTTTCTCAGGTTCAGACATTGACCGCATGACTGTTTTGATGTTTTGATTAAGGCTCATGCGCGTTGAAATTTTGTCGGCTGCGCTCAAATAAGAAGATCTTCTGGGGGCTGTTATGTCGGCCATT
Source organism: Elusimicrobiota bacterium (assembly GCA_023249835.1). Lineage (GTDB taxonomy): Bacteria > Elusimicrobiota > Elusimicrobia > 2-02-FULL-39-32 > 2-02-FULL-39-32 > JAHFBY01. The sequence continues at coordinate 2,503 of JAHFBY010000131.1, forward strand.
GCGTTTAGCTTAGCGGTGATGAGGTCATCGTTTAAGTTCCGCAAAAGATTAGCTGCCCACATATCCAGCGCGCCATTGGTTTCTCCATCAGGCCATCCCCTGTGCAGCGCTTCGAGGATTGTAGCAGGTCCTTCGTCAGTCATCCATGTTCTCATTCTTCTGGACTTAACAAAAACATCTGTTGAAAGCAGCATAGCGGTAAGGTAAATGAAGAGTTTTGACCAAATAGGGCTTTTATCGCCTTGATAAATTCCCAGCCTAGAAAAAAATATGTTTTCTAGTTGCTGGTTGTTGCGGTTGTCCAATAAAGTGTTCATTAATTCGTGTATGTTTTCGGAGTTAATCAGCTCCAACACCTTATTTGAGCTAATGTTATCCTCTGTTGCTTGTAAAAATAAATTAAAGACGCGTTTTTCGGTTGCGCTCAACAGAAGCTGTTCTTGCGGATGAGTCTGATTAAACCCAAAATGAGCGGCAACCGCAGCTTCAAGATTTGCGGCAGTTAAGATTTGAGTCGCGCCCATGTGCATCAAGTTAAAATCTCCTTGCGAACGGCTAAACGACGGGGAATGCAGGAAGGTGAACATTGCCCCGGTTATTTCCCGGGCAACGTTGGTTTCTAACCCGTTGGCAAAAAACGAGTTAAGAAGTTCGGATAGTTTATTGAATTGGTTGCGAATAAAAATAGTTTCGGCCCGCACTTGCAAGGCGCCGGAATCATTTAGGCCGGCGAAGATATGAGAGGCGTTCGCAACTGCGAAACTGATCCAATCCGCGGCGTCTCCTAACGCCCAAATCCGGACCTCTTTGCCAAAGAGCTTGAGTTGCCCTAAATCTGTGGTGTTGGACCGATCGGTTAAATTTTCTGCTGGGGCGGTTTCTAAAAACAGGGTGATCGGCTCTTTTTGGTTTCGGCCAAGAGTGACGCGTAAACCAGCGGTTTCCAAGAGCACGTTTACGGATGTGAAATGTTTAAGTCCCGCGATGTTTAGCCATTCCGTAATTTTATTTTGCAGGATTAAACTAACCCGTTGCCTGTTGGTAGAAGCATCTTCCAAGCTTAAATGGTATAAAGCCAATAGAGCGGTAGTCAATCCTTCAGTGACTGGGGACAAAGCCGATTCCAACATTCGGTTTTTAACGAGCGCCGGTTCCGCGGCGAGCCGGATTTTTTCTCCGGTAAAAACTTTTTCAATTGGGGTTTTGCCGCGCACGAAGAGTTCCAGGTACCCCGTGCCATCGCCGGCAATAGCCGTGATTTTTGGGCGCAGCACCACGTGCGCGATATTGCGCTCTTTTAAACCTTGAGCAATGCCCGCGGTATGAAACCCTCCGCTGATTAAAACCGCGGCATTAATGGCGCGGTTTTTATCCAGCGACTTAATCTTGTTCAACAGGTTTTCTAAGAGGATAGGGTCGCGTTCGGTCGCAGCCTGGTTAAAGGCTTCAAATGAGGATAAGAGCGCGCCGTAAGCGGCCCATTCGTCCTGGGCGGACTGTTTTTCCTTTAAATAGCTAATCCATTCAACTGGAGATAAACGGAACTCCAATAATTTTTTAATTGTGGAGTAGCGGTCGGATTTTTTGATTAATTTTTTTTCTAACTGATTTATGGACAACTTATTGATAAACTGTTCTTCGCAGTCAGCGATTTCCTTTATTAGGGTATTGGGATCAACTTTTTCGCTGGCTTGGGTGTAGCGAATATATTTAGCCATTTCCGGCCATTGTTTAAGCAAAACATTATTTTTTGCGCAAAACTGTTCAAACCGGGTATAAAATTGGGCGTGGCTCAGTTGGCCGGTACGGTAGGCCAAAGCAATAGCCTCGAAATCGCGCAGGTTTTCTTTGTTAACTTGTTCGGTTAAATAGCGGGTTAATCCGGATTTTTCTTTTTCTAAGTTTTTTAAATTTAATTTTGATTCCAGTTCCGCGGCTTGGCGATAGAGGGCAATTTGCGCTAAATTTTTAATGCCTTGTTTGTCTGTCAGGCTGGTCAAATAAGCGACATAATCCTTTAAGGAAATGCGTTTAGACTGAAAAGACTCTCTTTTATCAACAAATTCTTTGAGGGATTGATTTAAGCGTTGTTCTATTTCTTGGCGCAGTTTATTGTTTAAAGTTTCAAAAATGGCGCGGGCAGCGGGCTGATTTTTTGACGCCTCCTTAAATGCTTGCACGTGTTTGCGGTAATTTTCTTTGTTTTCAATGCCCCAAAGCAGCGGCATATTTTTAGCCAGGACCGCGGCGTATTCCGCGCCGGTTAAATAAGATTTTTCCATTAAATAACCCGCAATCTCTTTGCGCGCCGCCAAATCGGAAATGGAGCGTTGGGTCGTTAAATCGAATTCGCCTTGCGCGCCTTCAATACCTACTACCAGTTCCGGAAATTTTTCGGCCATCTTTTCTAAAGCGATGGCGATATTTTTTTGCGCTGAAATATTTTCGTGCGCGTCTTGCATGTGGAGGACGACGAGGTTGCCGGGCTTCCAGTTTTGCGGGAAATAAAGCGATTCCACGTCCATAGCTCCGCTGATCAGGTCGTCCAGCCAAGCTAATCGTTCGCGCGCAGTGTTCCTTAACTGTTGTTTAGAGCTGAGCGCAGCGGTGAATTTCACGTTTAGCGCAGCGGCGTTGTTTTGCTCTAAGATTAACGGCGTGGCCTGAGCCAGTTGGACCGGTTCAGCCAAACGACGTTCTTGCCAGAGGTTAGCTTGAACCAATGCGGGGGCAATGGTTCCCCAAACTAAACTAAAAATTAAAGCGTGGCTTACGGATTTGCATAACAATTTCCCAATAATACGTTTCATCTCTATATCCCCCGAAAAAAAAGAAAACACTCAGTTCAAGTTCTGATAGTGTACTCATATTGACTAAAACAAATCTTAAACTTTTTGTAACAAAAGTGTAAAGTTTTATTTACCGGGTTGGAGGCGCAAGGCGTGATAATATATAATGGATCGCATGACTGTGCCTATTCGCGCGCGTTTTGCGCCTTCGCCTACCGGCTACCTCCACATCGGTGGGGCGAGGACCGCTCTTTTCAACTGGCTCTTTGCCCGCAACCGGCAGGGGAGTTTTATCTTGCGCATTGAAGATACCGATGAGGTCCGTTCTACCGAGGAGTCGGTCTCCGCGATTTTGCGTGGGATGCATTGGTTGGGACTAGACTGGGACGAGGGACCTGACCGGCAAGGTTCCGCGCACGTTGCCAAAGGCATGGCCGGCCCTTACTTTCAAATGCAGCGTTTGGAACTCTATAAACAGTACGCGGACCAGCTTTTAGCCGCGGGCCGGGCGTTTCATTGCTACTGCATGCCCGAAGAGTTGGACTCCATGCGCAAGAAAGCGCTGCTCTCTAAAGAGATGCCTAAATACGATGGGCGCTGCCGGAACTTAAGCGCGGAACAAAAGGCTGAGCGCTTGTCCCAGGGCCGCAAACCCGTGGTGCGGCTTAAAACCCCGCAGCAGGGCACGACGGAGTTCAACGACGTGATCCGCGGCCACGTGGTGTTTGAAAATTCGCTCATTGACGACGTGGTGCTGCTCAAACA
>JAHFBY010000132.1 GCA_023249835.1 Elusimicrobiota bacterium
CAACGCGTTGCCGCAAAACCAACCGATTCGCCAACCGGTCATATTGTAAGTCTTAGAGCAGGTATGAATTTCAATGCCCACCTCGCGCGCTCCGGGAACCGACAAAAAAGATATGGGCGGCGCGCCAAAATAAAGTTCAGAGTAAGCTGCGTCGTGCGCCACTAAAAAATTATATTTTTGGGCCAGCGCCACCACTTTTTTAAAGTATTTAAAATCCATGACAGAAGAGGTCGGGTTGTTAGGAGAATTTAAAAACATTATCTTAGCTTTGGCGAGGATATTGGGCGGAATTTTATCTAAGTCCGGCAAAAAATTGTTTTCTTTTTTTAACGGCATGAAATACGGCTTGCCACCCGCAAATATGGTTCCCGTATAATAAACCGGATAGCCTGGGTTAGGGACCAGCACCACGTCCCCCCGGTCAACGAACCCTAAATGTAAATGGGAAATAGCGTCTTTAGAGCCCATAGCAGCATGCACTTCGCTGTCTGGATCAAGCTTCACTTTAAAGCGCTCAAAATACCAATTTGCCACGGCTAACCGAAACTCCTTAAGGCCGGAACCAATCGGATAGTGATGAAATTTACCTTCCGTTGCAGCTTGTTTGGCCGCTTCCACGATATGTTGAGGCGTAGGCAAATCAGGATCGCCTATACCTAATGAAATCACATCTTTGCCGTCCGCTAAAGCTTGACGTTTTAATTTATCCAGATCCGCGAACGGATATGGCGGCAACGCGTTATATTTTTGACTCCTGGTCGGCAACATTGGTCTCTCCTTTAAAAAAAACAGCCCAAACGCAGATCATAAGCGTTAAAGTAATCACGAAAGCAATCAAGTTTCCAACAAAACCTTCAAAAATACCTTGTTCATAGGGGTACCCGACCCAACCGTAATCCGCTAATGTTTTTTGTTTGCACAAGACCATTAACGCCGGTCCAATTTTTATAAATAGACCCCCTCCAAACACCAGTAAAGTCCACAAGAGCCAAAAGAGCGCGCCCAAAACAAAAATGACCGTAACGATCATGCCCCCAACGTGCGCCGGGTCGTAGATAGGCTCGCTGGAAAAATCATCCTCCTCTACCGTTTGCGCCAACTCCCGCCAAATAATCTGTAAAATGTTCATGCTTTGCGCACGCTGTTACGCAAAAATCCAATGCCTTGAATGCTGACGTCCACTAAATCGCCAGGCTGCATGGGCCCTATGCCCGGAGGCGTGCCAGTGCTGATGATGTCTCCGGGCTCCAAGGTCATGACCTGAGAGATAAATGAAACGAGTTCATAAACCGGAAAAATCATTTGGGACGTGTCTCCGCTTTGTTTGCGCTCTCCGTTTAAATAGGTTTCAATATGGGCCGACCGCGGATCCAAATCCGTAACGATCCATGGACCCACGGGAGTAAACGTGTCAAACCCTTTAGCGCGCCCCCATTGCCCGTCCTTTTTTTGTAAATCGCGGGCGGTCACGTCATTAACGCAAGTGAACCCTAAAATAAAATCCGGCGCTTGATCGGCGTTAACGTCTTTAGCTCTTTTTTTTATCACCACGCCCAGTTCCCCTTCATAGTCCACCCGCTCAGACATCTTAGGGACAACAATTTCCTCCCCTGGACTAAGAATACTGCTCGGCGGTTTAAAAAAAAGCACGGGTTCGCTGGGAAGATCATGCTTCATTTCCAAGACGTGTTGGCGGTAATTTAGGCCAACGTTCACTATTTTTGTTGGGCACGCCGGCGCCAAAAACTTCACTTCCGTAAAAGGGTGGGGGTCGCCTTCCAATTCAAAAGAGTCAAAAGGGTCGGGCGAGATAGCCTGGACCGCATGGTTTTCGACTAACCCGTAACTGATTTCACCCTCGTATTGAAAACGACAAAAAATCATTTCACTTTAGATGGCTGCAAAACATTTTGCATGGAATATAAACCCGGCCCCTTTCCACTGAGCCAAACAGCGGCGCGGAGCGCGCCGCCCGCAAAAGCGTCGCGCGAAGAGGCTTGATGCACGAGCTCAATTTTTTCTCCAGACCCAACAAAAAGAACGTGATGTTCTCCAACAATATCGCCGGCGCGCACCGCATGGATTCCAATTTCTTGGGGAGAGCGCGCGCCAAGCTCGCCTTTGCGCCCGTATACAAAATTCTTCTCTGAACGGCCAAAAGCGTCGGCAACCGATTTTGCCAACGCTAACGCCGTGCCCGAAGGCGCATCTTTTTTTTGATTATGATGAGATTCAATAATTTCAACATCATATAACGGAAGCCTTTGGGCCACCAGCGCCGCGACTTCAAGGAGCAAGTTCACGCCCACGCTCATGTTAGGCGAAATTAAAACCGGCGTTCGCTCGGCATATTTTTTAATTTTTATTTTTTGGGCCGGATTAAAACCCGTAGTGCCGATCACAATACCGGTCTTTTTCCAATCGCAGATCAGGCGCAAATGACCAAGCGTCGCCATAGGCGTAGAGAAATCAATTAAAACATCGCATTTATTTTGAAAGGTTGAAAGGTCCGAAACGATCTTGAGACTGCCGTTTAAAACCGTTTCTCCCAAAGCCGAATTATTCAAAGACTCCAAAGCCCCTGCCACTTCCAGTTCGGGAAACTGTTTTGACAATTGCAGGATTTGGCCGCCCATACGGCCAGCCGCGCCGCAAACAACAACTCTAATTTTTTTAATGACGCGCCCCCTTATTTTAATAAACCGTACTTCTTCATCTCGTGCACCAGCTTCTTCTTGCTTTCGGGCAAAAGCGGGGTAAGCGGCAACCTTAGCTCGCCCGAAGCCATGCGCATTAGCTCCATGGCGGTTTTTATGGGCGAAGGGTTGGTTTCCACAAACAGAGCCTGCACTAAGGGAAGCATTTTATAATGCAGCGCTTGCGCCTGCTTGATATTGCCTTTAAAAAATTGCCGGCACATATCGCTAACGTCGCGCGGCGCAATATTGGCCAACACTGAAATCACGCCCACGGCCCCTACCGCGAGCAAAGGCAAACTGAGCGAGTCTTCCCCGCTTAAAAGCATAAAATCCTTATGTCCCCGCAAAGCGGACGCAATTTCGCTCGCCTGGTCCAAACTGCCGGAGGATTCTTTAATTCCCAAAATATTTTTATTGCTTTCCACTAAACGGACCACGGTCGCCGGCAGCATGTTAACCGCGGTTCGACCCGGTATGTTATAAATAATGATCGGAATAGAAACCGTATGCGCAATTTTAGAAAAATGTTCGAACATCCCTTGCTGGGTCGGCTTATTGTAGTAGGGAACAATCACTAGCGCTGCGTCCACTCCAACCGTTTGCGCGTGGCGGGTAAGCTCAATGGCCTCTTGGGTGGAATTAGATCCGCTACCGGCAATCACTGCTATCCGTCCTTTGGCCTGGTCCACGACAATTTCTAATACTCGTTCATGTTCCCAGTGAGAAAGAGTGGCGGATTCGCCGGTACTCCCGCAAGGCACTACGGCAACCGTGCGGTTAGCAATTTGAAAATCAACCAGCTCCCGCAAACGTTTTTCATCGATGGCGCCGCTCTTAAATGGAGTGATGAGGGCAGTGCATGAACCTCGAATTAACATGAAATTCTCCTATGCAGTAAAATAATTATACGAGTTGAAGATTTCCGGTAAAGCAGACTTTAACGGCCCCTTCCAAATAAACCTCAGTGAACGGATCCCCCGGAGGAAGAGGTTCAACCTCGCTTTGAAAGTTTTTTTGAAAATGTACGGTCAAGTTTTCGCCTCCCCGAGTTTTACAGGTTACCGGAGTTTGTGTCATGCCCTTGGCCGCGCAAATAAGCGAAGAAGCAATCGCGCCGGTGCCGCAAGCTAAGGTCTCCTGCTCTACTCCCCGTTCATAGGTGCGCAAAGAAATATTGTTTTTATCGTGAACCAACACAAAGTTCGCGTTTGCGCCCGCAGGAGCAAACTCTTTATGGAACCGAATGGTCTTGCCCAACTCTTCCACATCAACCTTTTCGATATCGCTCACCATAAGCACAGTGTGCGGAACCCCGCTATTAATAAAAGAGACGTTAAACTCTTTGCCGGGATCCAAACGGATGGGAAAATCCAAGCGCAAATCCTTAGGCGGCGTAATTTTAAGTTTCACCGACCTTTCTAAAATCTCCGCCTCCACTACGCCCGCGTCGGTAACAAAGCTCATTTTTTGCGGCGCTGCTTTTAACAAGTATGCGAACTGGGCTATGCAGCGCGCGCCGTTGCCGCACATTTCCGCGCGGCTGCCGTCAGAGTTATAGTAATGCATGCGAAAATTGGCAACGTCGGACTCCTCCAACACCAACAGCCCGTCCGCGCCAATAGAAAACTTGCGCACGCACAGCTCTTTGGCTAAAGGTGAAAAATCTTTGGGCAACTGGTCCTTACGGTTGTCCACGACTACGAAATCGTTTCCGCCTCCGGTCATTTTATAGAAATTGATCATATTATTTTTCACCGCGAATAAGGTCCTTTAAACTTTCTCGTTTACGAATAATTTTCCAATATTTGCCATCCGCCATCACTTCCGCAACTCGCGGCCTGGAATTATACTGTGAACTCATGGCAAAACCATACGCGCCGGCGCTTAAAATCGCCAGGTACTCGCCACACTTGGGAAACGGAATTTTACGTTGACGCGCAAAATAATCGCCGGACTCGCATATTGGCCCCACCACGTCCACCACTCTTTGCGCCCGCCTGTCTTGTACCAAAGGGGTAATTTCGTGATAGGCGTCATATAGGGCAGGCCGCGCCAAATCATTCATGGCCGCGTCCACGATCACAAACGTTTTTTCTCCTGCCTCTTTGCGATAGAGCACTTGGGTTACGAGGATTCCGGAATTGCCCACCATGAAGCGCCCCGGTTCAAACAATAATGTTAAGGGCCGCTCCCGCAAGAGGGGGGTCAAGGCCAAGGCTAAGTCCTGGGGCGTGGGCGGAACCTCTTTATCGTAAGTTATCCCTAAACCGCCGCCAATATCCAAGGTCTTTAAAACAATTCCCTGTTTTGCAAGCTTATCGATAAAATCTAAAAGAATTGTTAACAACTCAACGTATGGTTTAACCGAGGTAATTTGCGAGCCGATATGGGCCTGGAGCCCATGGAGTTCAATGTTGTGCAGTTTTTTCGCATTTTTATAAACGTCCAAAAGAGTGTTCTTATGTATACCGAACTTATTTTCCTGTTTACCGGTGGTGATATGATGGTGCGTATCGGCTTCAACGTTTGGGTTCACGCGAATAGCTACGCGCGCTTTCTTTTTCATTACCCCTGCCACTTCATTTAAAACGTTCAACTCTTCGGACGACTCCACGTTAAACATTAATATCCCTGCGCGCAACGCGTAGCGCATTTCATCCTTTGTTTTGCCCACTCCGGAAAAAACGATTTTTTTTGCCCTGAAGCCGGAAGCCAAAGCGCGGTAAAGTTCGCCCCCTGACACGATGTCGGTTCCGGCCCCGGCAACTGCCAATGTTCGAGCAACTGAGAGGTTGCTGTTAGCCTTAAGGGCATAGCAGATCAAGTGCGGCAAACTATTGAACGCCTGATCAAACAGCTTAAAGTTGTCTAAAATGCGGTTTTTGCTATAAATGTAGACCGGCGTGCCGACTTTTTCAACTATATCTCGAACCAAAACGTCTTCTACCTGAAATTGATTTCTCTTAAATGTGAACATTTATTTATTTTATCATTTTACCCCAACAAAAGGGAATGTATCTCAGTCAAACTTCTGATTGTTTCCACCCCTTTTACCCGCGCTCCTTTACGGCACAACAATAGAGGCCTAATTCCTGCTTGACGCGCCCCCACCACGTCATCGTCATAACGATCGCCCACGTGCACCACATCTTGCGCTTGGCATCCCGACTTATTCAATGCCTGTAAAAAAATAGCGGGGTCAGGCTTAGCCGAGCCGACCAAGGCTGATGCCAGCACAAAATCCATGTAGGGGTCCACTCCCATTTTGCGCGTGAGCGTTAGTAACCTTAAGTCCCAATTGGAAACTATCCCCATACGCACTTGCGAGTCGCGCAGC
>JAHFBY010000133.1 GCA_023249835.1 Elusimicrobiota bacterium
GCGCACTGCGCGCCAAACCCGGTCGTGCACTTGTTGCTGCTCCCCCAGCGCTGAAATTAAACGAATGCGCTTAGGCTCTAATTTGGCAATTGCTTTATACCCTGCTCGAACTCGTTGATGAAACGCAACGCCGGCCCGTTCTAAGCGGTCTCCTCCCCTAGAACTGTTTTTTAGCGCGCGCGTTAACCCTGCTTTGGGGTCTATATCTAGGACAATGGTTAATTGCGGTTTTAATCCGCCGGTAGCAATTTGATTTAAACTTTGGATCATCTTTTTATCCAGTTTCCTGCCGTAACCCTGGTAAGCCAAAGTTGCGTCTATATAACGCTCACAAATCACAATTTTTTTTAGTTTTAATGCCGGCTCAACCGCTTCTGCAACATGCTGAGCCCGGCTAGCTTCATAAAGGAAAAGTTCGGCTAACGCGGTGATTTGGTGTTTAGTGTCCAACAAGATCCGTCGCACGCCCTCGGCAAAATAAGTGCCGCCCGGTTCGCGGGTATGCAGCGCTCGATAACCCAAAGAAACAAGTTTTTGCGCCAACATCTTAGCTTGGGTACTTTTACCGCACCCGTCCGGCCCTTCCAGCGTAATAAATATGCCTTGACGGCTCATATATTCAAGCGTAATAGCAAACGCTATGGCTTTTTAGTTTGAAGTCTTTATAAATAAATTTTGCGGTAAAGAATTTTTTTCCTTGCATCCACCGCAAAAAATATCTGTCGCCTTCCCATAACGCTAAATTAAACACCTGTTTATCTATAACCCACTCCACTCTTCCTTCCCGCGAGTTAACAATCTTTCCGCTAAACTTGCGCGCCTCAAACAAAAAAACAATCCAGTCGTTGTCTCCATCAAAACCCGGGAACGTTAGAACTCCTTTTAACCTAGGCTCACGGATACTTAAACCCGATTCTTCCCGCACTTCGCGAACCACGCACTCTTCGGGAGACTCGCCTAACTCCATTTTACCGCCCAATCCGTTCCACTTCCCGTTGTGCAAACTATGTTTACGCGAACTGCGTTCAAGCATTAAAGTTTTGCCCCTGCTCTTTACATAACAAAGGGTAGCACAAATGCGTTTATTGTTTTTCAAGCCAATCCTTAAGCGCATCAACGCTACTGCGAAAAGCCAAGTCTTGCCAAGGGATATTTGTAACAGCAAACTTCTTAATAGCAGAACTTTCGCGGCAAGTGCGAATCTTGCCGCCTATCGGCGCGGCAACATAAACAATTGTCGTCACTCCAGAATCGCGGTAAGAGTACGCCCCTACCATTGGCCCAATTTTAACTTTAATGCCGGTCTCTTCCCAGGTTTCGCGCACTGCCGCGTCCTCCGCAGACTCTCCAAGCTCGACAAAACCTGCGGGGAACGTCCATTTACCTTTTTGCGGTTGGATACCGCGCTTTAGTAAAAGAATTTTGCCTTTATATACGGGAATAGTGCCGGCAACCGTTACAGGATTCAAATAGGCGATATATCCGCACCCACCGCAAACCAATCGCTCCTGTTTTTCATATTTAATGAATTTAACGCTCAAAGAGACGCTGCATTGGGAACAGAACTTCGGCACACAATGTACCGAAGTAAAGGCGCTGCCTTTAATTTTAGAAATCATTTAGCAGTTCTGCCAAAGGTTTGGCAATACACGTAAAAGTGGGAGTATCTTGTAAAGTGTAGCCGGACGCTTTGGACTCGCGCAGTTCCTGCACCAAATCTAAAAAATCTTTAGGGACGTCCGATTCAAAGGCCACCACAAACTCTTGATCGTCTAAACCAAACGAATAGGTGGTGTTCAATTTCACGGAAGGGTACTTGTTCCCGGTACGAATATGTTCATCCATCATGGTTTGACGCGTCTCTAACGGCAACTGATACCACGCGCGCGTTTTTATGAATGGATATACAAAGATATATTTAAACTTGCCCGGCAAAATAGTGGTGCGCGACTCTCCGTGTTCCGGCGAAATCTTATCGATGTAGGTTGACCGTTTAGATATGGACAGATACGAATAAACTGTTTGCAAATAAGGGCCCATGGAAGTCTTTAACATTTTAGCGCTCATTTCATAAAAATCTTCCAGCGTATAAGAAATGCGCCAAAGCATAAAATCGCATTCTGCGCGAATGCCCAGCGTCGTATACGCGCGCAGGATCATAACCGAAGAATACTCTTCTAAAACGCGGTTCAACTCATTTTTACCTTGTTCGCGCGCCCCTTCATCCAACGACCACCACGCTCGCCTTAGCCGATAAAAGACAAAGCCAACATATTGCGACTTCTTTTGTTCCGTTACACCGCTCTGCATAAACTAAATGTCCAAATTTTTAACTTCCAAAGCGTGCTGCTCAATAAAGAGCCGGCGCGGTTCCACTTTGTCGCCCATTAAAGTGCTGAAGATCGATTCGGTTTCCACTTTATCTTCCAACTTCACCTGCAACAACTTCCGGCGGGCAGGGTCCATAGTCGTTTCCCAAAGCTGTTCGGGGTTCATTTCCCCTAACCCTTTATAACGCTGGATCAATGATTCTGATCGTCCGCTCTCTTTTATATTTTCCATGAGCGCTTCAAAATCTGCCACATCTTTTTCGCTGTTTTTAGTTTTAACCCGATACAGAGGCTTCTTATCTTTAACGGTTGACTCAAAATCAAATCCTGTATCCGCTAATTTTTTAAGAAGTTGCTCAACTTTGGGCATTTCCCACAACTCCTTCCAATCTGAACCGAGCTCTTCTTCTGTCAGCTCCGAAGGAGCAACGCCCGCAGCCTGCATTTCTTTCGCCGCTTTTTCTTTACGTTTCAGCAAATAGTCTTCCTTAGCCTTTTTCCGGTCCTTATCCGTATAAATATAGAGCGGGTCGCCCCCTTCCTGGTCAATCCTGTCAATAGGAAGTTTGCCGCCGGCAATAAACTCTAAAACTTCTTTCCAGCCCAACCCTTTCCGGTTCAGTTTTTTCTTTAACGATTCCAGCTCAGTCGCCATTTTAAACAAACTTTTTAAGGTTGCGGATTCGATTTTAACTCCCTCTTTACCTTGCGCTCCTAAGCGATACAATTCAATAGAATCCAATCCTTCCTTAATTAAAAACTCGTCTAAGGATTCGTCTGAATCCAAATACATTTCAGTTTTGCCCTTCTTTACTTTATAAAGCGGCGGTTGCGCTATATAGATGTGCCCCCTTTCCAGTAGCGGCAACATTTGCCGATAAAAGAAAGTTAGGAGCAGCGTGCGAATGTGCGAGCCGTCCACGTCGGCATCGGTCATAATAATAATTTTATGGTACCGCAGTTTAGGGTAATCCAAACCAGCGCCTGTGGCGCTATCGTCCTTAGAGCCGTCCCCCTCAACGCCCGCGACCGTGTTGCCCACCCCGCAGCCAATGGCTGTAATCATGGTGCGTATTTCTTCATTGCCCAAAATTTTAGTGAGCCGCGACTTCTCCACATTTAAAATCTTGCCCTTAAGGGGCAAGATCGCTTGAAATTTTCGGCTCCTGCCTTGCTTGGCGCTGCCGCCGGCGGAATCGCCCTCAACGATATAAAGCTCGCACTTTTCCGGGTCCCGCTCCTGACAGTCCGCAAGCTTTCCGGGCAGAGACGCCGAATCCAATGCGCCTTTGCGCCGCGTGAGTTCGCGCGCTTTACGCGCCGCTTCTCTAGCTTCAGCCGCAGTAACGCTCTTGCCGATTATTTTTTGCGCTGTGTTTGGATTTTCTTCTAAAAACGTAGCTAAAGTATCGCCCACAATAGATTCAACTATCCCCTCAACGTCAGAGTTGCCGAGCTTGGTTTTAGTTTGTCCTTCAAACTGAGGGTCAGGGACCTTCACCGAAATCACCGCGGTCATGCCTTCGCGCACATCTTCGCCCGTAACGCGGAGATCGCTGCCTTTTAACATCTCATTTTTAACAATATAACGATTGATCACGCGGGTCAACGCCGAACGAAACCCCGCCAAATGCGTTCCGCCTTCAACGGTGTTGATGTTGTTGGCAAAAGTAAACACATGCTCGGTGTATCCGTCATTGTATTGCAAGGCGACTTCCACAACAATATTGTCCTTTTCTTTAGTTAAATAAATTGGATCGGAATGAAGCGCTGATTTGTTGGCGTTTAAAAATTTAACGAACTGAACAATGCCGCCCTCAAAATTAAACGTGTGTTGTTTATCTTCGCGTTCATCCACTATCGTAATCCGCGTTCCGGCGTTTAAAAACGCCAGTTCGCGCAACCGGTTGGAAAGGGTGTCAAACGAGTATTTCGCCGCGCCAAAAATTTCTTCGTCCGGCTTAAAGGTCACTTTGGTTCCCCGGTCTTCGGTTTTACCAACCTGCTTCACGGGCCCTTGAACTTTTCCCTGCTTATATCCCTGTTTATAAACAAAGCCGTCGCGGGAAACTTCAACTTCCAGCCATTCGGAAAGCGCGTTTACAACGGACACGCCAACACCGTGCAAACCTCCGGACACTTTATAAGCCGAATGATCAAATTTACCGCCGGCGTGCAGCGTGGTTAAAACAACTTCCAGCGCAGACTTATTTTTAAACTTGGGGTCCTTAACTTCTTTGAGCGGGTCCACGGGTATACCGCGACCGTCGTCGGTCACCGTCACAGAATTGTCCGTATGAATGATCACATCGATATTTTTACAAAAACCCGCTAAAACTTCATCGATGGAATTGTCCACCACCTCATAAACTAAATGGTGCAGCCCAGAAACCCCGGTAGACCCAATATACATGGCCGGCCGGCGGCGAACAGGGTCTAGCCCCTCTAAGATTTGAATTTTTGAAGAGTCGTAACTTGATGCGGAGTTCCCGTTAGCGGGCGTCCCCGGCTCTTGCACGACGTCGGATTCTTGCTTGTTTTTTAATTTTGGCATATATTCCTCTCTTTCTTTTTTAAACCTTTCTTCTTTAACTCATTAAACAATGGGGAGTTCTCCCGCCTATTGTCCGCCTTTTCCTTTGCTCCCAGACGAGCCAACCCTTTAAGGTAAAATTTTATTTCGGGCAAGTTCGCCTTGCTTTCAGCGGGAAAAGATCCTTCTAACCTTCGATAAATCTCTCGCTTTTGAAAATAACATTCGTTAAGGACAACGGAGGAATCAACTTCAACATAAACCTTATTGTTCCTAAACCCCACGATCTGCGCGTGCGGCGCATATCCGGCCAACTCTCGTTCCACCAAAGAGATCACCGCAAAATTTTGCTGAGTTACCCCGATCCGCCCCAGTACCGCGGGAACGAAATCCTTAAACGCGGCAAAGGCCGGCTTGGTAGGGAACGCCATTAGTTTTGTAAACGCATCGGCATGATAACGCAAATGTAGCGGTCGTTATCCGCCGGGCGGATTAAGCCTGGATTTAAAGCCGAGGTGAACTCAAATTTTAATTCCGGACTATTATTATTTTTTAACACGTCCATAAAAAATCCCGGGTTAAACGCAATTTCAAAATCCGCCCCGCTATAATCCACGTTGAGCTCTTCTTCTTCTTCGCCCACCCCTTGTGAATTTGCGGAAATTTTCAATTTATTTTTACTCAAAGAAAGCCGCACCGACCCGCCGCGATCCTGCGCGAACAAAGCGGCGCGCTTAATTGCGGACAAAATTTCTGAAGTCGCAACCTTTAGTTCAATCTCTTTGGACTTTGGGATCACTTGATCATAATTTGGAAAAGCGCCGTCAATAACGCGGCTGACTAAAATCACCTCTTCGCCGTTAGCCGTCCAACTGAATGAAATTTGATTTTCGTGCGGCGCAATTTTTATTTTGTCCGTTTGCGCTCCGGCGCCTAAACTCAGTAACCGCGCAAGCTCAGCAACCGCTTTGGAAGGAATAATAACGCTTGAAGACGCGGTTTTCTTTACGTTTTCCTTGGATATAAACGCCAGCCTTCTACCGTCAGTGGCCACCATTTTTATTTCGCTTTCGTCAATACCGAAATAAATACCGTTTAAAACGTACCGGGTTTCATCCGTAGACACGGCAAACGCGGTTTTTTGAA
>JAHFBY010000134.1 GCA_023249835.1 Elusimicrobiota bacterium
AAACGCTGCTGCGGGCCAAACTCAAAAACTTATGCTGCACAAAGATTTTCGCCTCGCAGTCCTCAGTTTACCTGCAGATCCAAGCCAAAGAATAAGGCCGCTAAAATTAGCAAGCCTTTTAGAGTTAGACTCCTTAACCCTGGCACAACCTATCCCTAAACGCAACCGTTTTTATGGAAACCCGCAACTGCTTCTGGCTGATAATGGGGCAGATTCAGCGCCGGTGATCCGATCTTTAAGCAAAATTACCCGCGTCCTAGACGCGGCTAGAGACCTTGGGGAGCTCGAGCTATTGGGCAGAGTTAATAGCGCCGGCCAACTTGAGGGCCCTCTTGGACGATGTTTAACCCTTGATCCTAAACGCGACGCAACCGAGCAAACGCTTTGGATCCGCAATTGCAACGAGTTAAATAACGAAGCTTTAGCCATCCTTTCAGACTTAACCAATAACGGTTACCGCGATTTTAAAAATGCCGAGGGAATTGTGCAGCGCTGGTATTTGCCGGAATCTGTCTCGCTATTAGCGCAAACCGATTCAAGCGCGCTATCAAAATTTTCCCGATCCTCTCTTGGGATTTGGGTTCAACATAAAATTTGGCCGCTGGGTTTCAAGCAATCATTGACTCCCTTAAGATTAGACCATCAACAAATCCGAAAACTGGAACGAACCTTAACTGCGCTCTTGGGTGAAAATCAATGGAGCCAAGAACAGCGCTATCAATTCGGACAAACGCTCTTTATTCAAGCCGTAAAAGCGGCGAAAAGTTTTGCGCAAAATCAGGAACGCGCTCCGCCGACAGACAGAAACCTCTTGCGCGGCCTCCACTTGCTCATTGGCTCGCGCTTTGCGCAAAACAGCGCCGATCACATCCGGTTCCGCGCCATTTTAAAAGAATCCTTTGGCAAGGACGCAGAGGAAGAAGAGTTCGAACATATCCAATCCGCCCTGCAAGAAGACGACCCGGCGCTCTGGACAAAAGCTCTCGGGATAAACATTCCAGTCGAAAACTTTACCAAACTCAAGCAAAAGTCCAACTTCGTATTTACCCCGGAAATGAAACGCGGGCTCGCGTTCTTGGAACACAGCGGTTCCGTAGCAGGGCTATGGGGACCCACGGCCGGGGGCAAAACCACGCTCACTAAGGTTTACGCGGACCTCAAAGAGTTAAGCTATCTCAAAATCTCCGTAAACCCCAACCTCGAACCCGGAGAGCTATCGGCAAACTTCGCTCTAAAAGACGGAGAAATCCAACCGCAAATGCAAAAACTTTACGAAGCTCTAAAAAATGGAAACTGCGTCATTGTCTTAGACGAAGCTAACCTCGCCCCCTGGATAGTCGCGGTTTTAGAGCCCTTATTACGCGGAGAAACAGATATTTTTCCTGCCCTACCCGGAATCCCCAGCTTTAGGATCGGCCCCAACGTAAAAGTAATCCTAACCATGAACCCCGCCACTTATTCCAAACGCAAGCCCATTGGCGAGCAATACCTCCTGCGCATCCCCCAAGCTTGGATCAGCCCGCCGACCAGGGAGGAGCGCCGAAACATCTTAGCCAAACTCTATGAAGAACTTGGTCTGGACCAACTGTTAAATCAAATAACCCATGAGATTTCTAATGATTTAAGTTTGCTGGATTCCGGCTCGGAGGCCGGAATGACGAATCCAAAGAAACTTCTAACAGAAACTGGAAATCAAGGGTCCGACAACGTTGCCGATGACGAAATTCACGAACTCTCATCCCCCCTGGAAATTGAGCAGCCCGCACCGCCCCCAACATCCTCTCGTATCTCCCAGATCAAAAAAGCCCTTGCTGGCATTGGAAAAGCCTTAGCCGTTATACCGCTTCTATTCCTATTGCCTCTCAGACTTCTGGCCTGGCCGAGCACAAGACCCCGAGCTCGAAACATCCCCCACAACCGTGAAGTAACAGTCAATAATATAAACAACGCTACTGACCTGGATTCTGACATGTCTGTAAAAAACCTGACCGCTAAGAACTACTATCAACCGCAAGATGCGAAACACGAACGCTGGATCGTTTACAATACCCGCGATAGAGAAAGTTGGCGAACCCCTTGGGAAAGAGAGCCTACCCCTACCGCGTCCATTACCGTAGAGCCAAATTTTCATAGCCCGGACTACTATGAATTTGACGGTGGAGAGATTGAACTCGATCTCTCCGACCAAAGGTGGCACGTAATTCCATCCATGGGATCGGGCATGAAGTTTTTAAAGTTAGATTGGTCCGTAAACGGCACCCTAATAGAAAATGCGGCGGCAGACTTAGAAATAGCCCGGGATAAAGCGGAGAACTACATGATCCGGTCCAGGAGCAATCGCCTGCATAAGGGCCAACTACAGCTTAAAGTTGCAGTTCCTAAAAACTATTTTTTTGCGCAGTTACCTTCTGATACCCAAACAATTCCCTCTGTGCAAGACCCGGAAATTCTTCAAGCCTTAGCGCTTTTAGAAATTTCTCCGAACACGACCATAGAATTTGACGTCCTGATTAATAGGATGAAAAGCTATTTTCTTGAATTTGAAGGCGCCGGTATAATTACAGGTCAAGAGTCGGTATTTTTAAACATCATGAAATCTAAAGTTGGCGCCTGCCGCCATCGGGCGAACGCATTCAAAAAAATTGCCCAAGCCATCGGCATAAATGCGCGCATCGTGCACAACTCTGTTCACGCTTACGTGGAAGTGCAGTTGCCGGACCAAAGCTGGGTACAGCTCGACTTAGGCGGTCCCTCGGCTAACATTAACAAGGATCAACTCAAAGGAGAAAAATTTAACCCGCTTATTCTTCTACCCCAATTCCTAAAATGGTCCGCAAATAAAGTCCAAGCACAAAGCCAAACCGCTCCCAACCCCTTCACCACGCCCGCGACCCAAGAAAACCCTTACTTTGAGGAATACTTACGCCTGACCCAATCCCAAGAAGATGACCAGTCTGAACAAGAGCCCGCGGTTATGGGAAAATTTTCCGTACAAGCAGCCATAAAAAGCAGATCCAAAATGTTTTTAAGAAATGTTCCGGGTTCCAAACTTACCAAAAGACAACGCGATCAACTGCAAGATAACTACAATGATTTTTTCGCAGCTATCAAAGACAATAATTTCCCTATGTTTCAGCATTTTCTATTAAAAGCGCCTCTATTGGTCAATGCGCGAGACCCTAAAGGCCGAACGCCTTTCAGTCTGATAGAAATTTATAATGTTGCAGAACATTTCGGGCAATTACCTATAAACTATGACCCCGACACGTTCTTCAGAAAAGACGCAAATGGCTTAGATCATAGGAATTATTTTTCAGCTTATAGGCATAGTAAATATACAGATATTAGTGAGGAAAGAATCGATAAACTGTCTCAAACCTATCGCGAGTTGATACTCGAATCTGCATTGATCTTTAAAAAAATAGCTCTTGCTCAAAGATTAATTGATAAAGGAGTGCGCATAAATAGAGAGATTTACAAACGCCTTGATTTGAATGACCCCGTTATAGTTCAGTTAGCTCTAATGGCAGGGATGGATATAGATGTGGATTTAGGGAATGGACGTACCCCGCTAATGTTAGCCGCTGAGATGGAAAACCTTACACTTGTACAATTTCTCCTAGATGCCGGAGCAAATGCCCTTTTAAAGAATTTTAATGATGATACTGCGGCTAATATTTTGAATAAAAACTATCACTGGCGTAAGCAGAAATTAATTGACATTCTATTACAAGCAGAAGAAGCGCAGCGGGACCGCGAAGGAGTGAAAGCGATTCAATCGCATTGGTCTTTGCAAGCGGTTCAGGAAATTCCACTTTTAGTAACCCTCACGGAGACCTATGCACTGGGAGAAGAAATCCTGGAGGATATTCGCGCGGCCATGGAACGGGGCGCAAGCGCAGGAGAGCTCACTCAAATTGCTCTAGAGAGCGCGGCGCGCTCTGCCAGCCGCTTTATGCAAAAGCATCCCACGGTCTTAGATTCCATCACCGGAGCGCGGCGCCTAGCCACAACCGAAGACTGGGCGCGCATTTTAAGCACGGCCCGGGACATGGGCTTAGGCCTTGCCACCCAGATTCTCGATCAGGCTCTTAAATCTGATGCACAATCCTTGGACTGGGCGCAAACGCTCACAAATAGCCTTTGGCTCCCGAACCTCATCCATTTGGCGGCGAACCGTTTACTCCCGCGCACAGAGCAAGGGTTTGATTTCTCCGCGCTCCAGAACCGCTTGGCCCAAGAGATTAAAAAACTTGAAACCCAGCCCGGCTTTAAAGAGCTGATCCCCGGCGCCGTGGTCTCTTGGAGCAAAAAAGTAGCGCAAGAAAAGCAGTTGGCCAAGATGCAGGAATTGGCCGGCCAAATCGAACGCTCCCAAAGGCTACCGCTTTGGAACCGATTTTTTAATCCGCCAAACTCTATCCATAGCCTACCCACCACAAAACTGAGCGGCATGGAGTTTATGGAGCTGGTCAGTTTCTTACCGCAAAACGAACTGGTAGATAACTCAGGGGAATTAAGGGCAGAAATAAGCTCTTTCCTTGAACTTAATCCTGACCTTAAAGACCTTGAGATCATTGACTCCCCGGCGCCGGAAGCCACCAAAGCCATTGGCGTTAACCTCTCCTCTTGGATTGAAAACCCCGGTTCCGCTAAATCTCAAGCCTTGCTTGATCTCCTTGCCCAAATCATCCGCAATAAAGGTAAAGACAGCGGCCCCTTGCTCTTATTTGCGCGGCAAACGGATTTGAACCTCGATAGCTTAAAAGAAACATTAAGACAATCGCACGGCATTGCCTTAGAAGAGTGGAACAGATTTAACCTTGCGCTCCTACCCTTAGATTCTGCGCCGGGCAAAAGCTGGATAAGTTTCGACCCGCTCTGGGACGCAGTGAAAGGAGCGCTGCCCAACGTCCAAACCACCGGCATCACCCTCTACTCCCAAGAGCCTATCCTGCCGCCGGAAAAGTACGGAGATATCTTGAACAACCGGATCGCCCAGATCTACCAAATGTTGGCCCCGGGCACGCTGGTTAACGTCTCCACCCTGCTAACCCAGCAAATCCAAGCCGCAGAAACCGTTTCCCGCAGCCAGTAAATTGGAATAAATAATCCCGGATATTGCAATAGAGCGCGGCCGTCAATGAAAAAGCTTGGGACATTTTTGTCCTCCAACTCCTCGGGAATACCGCCGGGGGTATTCCTCTCGTCGTCGGAGACAAAACTGTCCGCAAGCTTTTTCATCTTTGGGCTCGCGTCTATTGCAAAATCCGGGATAATATATAGGGACGCTAATTTTTAGATATACTTGAAGATTTTTTAATGCTTTATGGCGATTTGGTAGAGTTTTTCCGGAGAAATGTCCGCTCCGTTTGACCAGCAGAGAGTTCCTATTTCTTGATTAACGTGGAAATCTTTAAAATAATTTATATCGGAGAACACTTGAAATACGCCGCCGCGTTTAGAATACTCTTCAAGGTTGGCAATACCTTTTTCGCCATTTTCAAATAACAACTCCACGTTATAGCGCTCAATATACCTTGCCTCGATAATATCGTACATATTAATTCTCCTAAATCAGCGGTTCTATTGCAAGAAGAGGTTGATTTTTTCTCGCTTTATCCCAGTCTTTTAGCAGCTCTTCCTTATGCGTTGACGCCCATTCTACGACCAACCCCATAACGCGCGGTGGTAGTTGGCCTTCAATTAGGGTTAATTCATTTATTGAAATAGCTGCTTTATCACCACCATATCGCGCATGAAAATGCGGAGGATTATGATCATCGTAAAAAATAGCGATCACAATTCCAAAAAATCTACTTATTTCAGGCATTTTAGTCTCGGTTTGAGTATACCCTTTATATTAATTAATTTCAATCTTGCTGAACCCAGCAAATCCAAGCCGCAGAAACCGTTTCCCGCAGCCAGTAAACGTTCCATTCAAAAAAAGTTATTCCCTTGAAAACAGAGAGTACATCTGTTATATTTACTGCATACCG
>JAHFBY010000135.1 GCA_023249835.1 Elusimicrobiota bacterium
TAAACTTTTTGTTAAATTTTTGTAACAAAAGCAAACGCCAAATTGTTACAAAAAGATTACAATTTGTTTAAGCGGACGCGAGTGTTTATTATTATAATAGGGGTAGATTTATTAGGACTTTTAAAAAAATAAGCGAGTAAAACAGTGGCCCAGAGCAGCGTTAAAGAAAAAATACTCATTGTTGACGACAATAAAAATATTGCCGAACTGATAGCCGAATTTTGCGAAATTTTGGGCTATGAAACCAGAACGCTCAACGGGGGCAAAGAAGTTTTGCAGGCAGTCAATGATTTTAGACCTAATTTAATTACATTGGATCTGGTCATGCCGGACATTCCCGGAGCCCATGTGTTGGCGTTATTAAAAAAAGACTCTCAAACCAGCAATATTCCGGTATTGATTATTTCCTGCGTGGCCGGCCTTCAGCGGCAGCAAAAAGATAAAAACCTTGAACTTTCCCAAGGAATTTTGGAAAAACCAATCACGTTGCAAATCCTCGATAAAAAGATTAAAGATGTCTTGGAAAACACTGCGCCGAGCTGTCTGTCTTAAGGTTCGGGTTTGAGGTATCGATATCCCAATTTGCCCACCGTTTGGATGAACAGTTTATGCGCGCCTAATTTTTTACGCAGGCGCGCTACGTGGACGTCGATCGTTCGGGAAGTGGGAAGGTTTTCTCTTTCCCATACTTGGGTGGATAAAACGTCGCGCGATATGATCTTTCCTTTTGAATTTATCAATAAATCCAGGATGGCAAACTCTTTGGGCGCCAGTTCCAAACTTTTATCGCCTAAACTAACGGCATGGGAATCGTGGTCAAGTTGAAACGGCCCTTCTTTAACCACTGCGTTGTTTTTAGAAAATTCCTTTTTCGTTCCCCTTCTTAAAACCGCGCGCACCCGGGCAAGCAGTTCGCCGTGGCTGAATGGTTTAGTGACAAAATCATCTGCCCCGGCTTCGAGCGCCGTAATTTTATAGACCTCTGAACCATGAACGCTTAATAGAATTATAGGGGTGGATTTGATAGCCGGGTTAGTGCGGATTCGTTTGCAGCACTCAATGCCGTTAATTCCGGGAAGCTCAAAATCTAAAACTATTAAGGAAGGTTTAAATCCGGGGATTCTTTTTAAGGCTTTTTCCGCTGTGTCTGCGCTGGTGACAACATAGCCATTTTTGGAAAGAATGGTGTCAACTAAACGCCGGATTTCCGGATCATCCTCTATTATAAATATCGATTCTTTTTGGGTCATGGGAACTATAAGAATAATAACACCTTTCCGTATATTTTTCAAGGTCAAGGCGTATAATTTATGTCAAATAATTGCTTGACAGTCGGACTAAAAACTGTTATAGTTATCATAACTTCTTTATTTCAACTAAATATCTGGACGGCGGATCTTTGTGAAGAATAGAGTCACAAAGGAGAACTATTATGACAGAAAAAACTTATACTACCTTTCAAGTAGCGCACATCTGCGGCGTTCGTCCGACAACGGTGATTAAATGGGCCAACCAGCAAAAAATAAGGGTTTACGTTACTCCGGGAGGGCATCGCCGCATAAAGCAATCGGAGTTGATGGGGTTTTTACAGAAATATAACCTGCCGGTTCCGCAAGAACTGAGCCGGTTTAAACTGCAAGTATTAATTGTGGAAGACGATCCCGCTATTGGGCAACTGTTGCAGCGCGCTTTACAAAAACTTAACAATAATATGGACGTTACCTGGATCCAAGACGGCGTGGAAGCCCTGTTGTTTTTAGGTGAACGCGCGCCCAATTTAGTGATTTTAGATGTGGTGATGCCGGTGGTGGACGGAGCTAGAGTCTTAGCGACATTGCGCTCGGATAGCCGCACCCGCAACACTAAAGTTATTGCCATTACGGGCAAACGCCTGTCTCCGGAAAAATTAAAATTCATGCAAGGTCACACCAACGGCTTTTTCCTTAAACCGTTTGATGTTAACGAATTAATTAAGAAAGCTATGAGTTTGTTAAATATTGAACAAGAATCGCCGGTTGAAGAATTCGCAAAAAGAGCATAAGCCGGCAGTTTTAAACGGCAGATAAATTATCGTCATCGGAAAATTCCATTTTTTGGAGTTTGATGGGTTTTTATTCTTTTATTATGCATGAAACGATTTAACCGCAAAAAGTCCTCCACCCTTGCATTAAAAATTCTCCTCGGCGTTCTCCCTATCGTATTCATTTCCTTAATCGGAGTGGGTTTATCTAATTTCTATGTCGCCCGCAGCAGAATACTTAAAGGCATCCAATATGAAATAAGGTCGTTTGCGGATCAAACAGCTTCCACCTTAAGCTCATTTTTTGAACAAAGGGAGCGGGATTTAGAAACCCTGGCTGACGCTCCTTCCTTTTTAGATTATTACAAAAACAATCAATATGGTTTAACGTGGGAAGCGGAATCTTACCGCAATGAAATTCAATCCTATTTCTTAAAGTTCTCTAACCGTTCGGGAGTATACACTTCTATCCTCTACCTTTCCGCTAAGGGGACCACCATTGCCGCGGTCCATGACAATCAAGTGGTTCCTTCCGAAAAAATCGCTTCGGTAACTTTGCCCAAAGGGTTGCAGCAGCGTTTTCTTCAGCGCACGCGGCTTTATGTGGAAGAAAACGACGAACGTTTAATGTACTACACTAAAGCCTTAATTGATGAAACCTCCAACCGTTATGGAACCTTGGTGTTAGCTTGCGACCTTAAAGTAGTTGAGGAAATTTTAGATCAAGTGAAAGTCGGGCATAATGGACGCGCTTATATTGCCGATATGATGGGACAGCACGTTTTAGGCGTTAAACCTGATTTCGACGACGCTTTGGAAGCGGAAGCTAAGGTTAAAGGGGTGCCTTGGAATGTGATCGTAATGGCGAGTCCAGATGAGTTTTTGTCTCCCATAGCCAAGGTGCGCGATTTAACCCTGCTTTTTTCCATAATAGCAGGACTAATACTGGCCGCTATATTGGTCCTTGTTATCCGTAAGTCCGTGCAGCCCATTGGCGATATGGTGGAAGGAACCAAGAGGCTGGCTCAAGGCGATTTGGATTACCGTTTTCGCGAGCCGCAAACCGTGGAGCTGCAATCTTTATCGCGCGCATTTAATGAAATGGCAACCAGCCTACAGGAACGAAACACCGACCTCGAAGGCCGCATACGTCAGTTAACGGCGTTGCGTAAAATGGAAGAGTCCGTTATTCAAAGGTTGGATGAAGAATCAATTTTGCGCACATGTTTGCAGGCAGTTGCCCATAGTTTTTCTTTTGATCGAACAGCGCTTTATTGGGTGAATACGGAAAAAAAGACTATTGTTGGACGTCACCTTTACGGGTCAGACACCATGGGCTTTTCTGAAGTTGCATTTCGTAAAAGGAGTGTTTCCTTGGGAGAAACAGACGTTTTAAATGAAGTGGTGCGTAAGCGCAAAGCCATTTTAGTTAAGGATCCCGGCAACGATCCGCGAATTAATATGGAGTTTGTGCAGGAGTCAAAGACTAAAGAGTTTTTGTTGGCTCCGGTTTGCGGCAAAGACAAGGTTTTTGGTATTTTAGCGGCCGA
This sequence comes from Elusimicrobiota bacterium, assembly GCA_023249835.1. Taxonomy (GTDB): domain Bacteria; phylum Elusimicrobiota; class Elusimicrobia; order 2-02-FULL-39-32; family 2-02-FULL-39-32; genus JAHFBY01. The sequence goes on from JAHFBY010000135.1 coordinate 3,571, forward strand.
TAACTATTTTACTCAGCGCGCTCTTCACGATTCGGATAAAGAGGGTATTGCTCTTTTTGCCAACGCCATGGGTTTAGCTTTGGAAAATATCACCTTGGTACAAAACCTATCAGAATCCGAAGCGCGCTATCGCGCGGTATTGGATAACTCGCCGGTGGCTGTTATCGGGGTATCCAAAGAACACCGCATTTCTACCTGGAATAGGGGAGCTGAGCAGATTTTCGCTTATACAGATTTAGAAATTGTTGGCAAACCTTTGGCCGCTTTGTTTCCGATTGATTCGGGCAAGGAGTTTAAAACCCTTTTGACGTCAGTGATTGAAAACGGTTCCGTGCGCGACCACCCCATGCCCGGTAAGGCTAGGGACGGCAGAAAACTGGAGCTCAGTTTATCTTGGGGAGGGGCCCACAAAGAATTCTGGATTAATAAAGAGTGGACGGTCGTGATTCGCGACGTGACTGAATCTAAAAAATTGCAGCAGCAAATCATTCGTTCCGAAAAACTTTCTGCCATGGGACAACTAATTTCCTGCATAGCGCATGAACTCAATAACCCTTTACAGGCGGTTACCGGCTACTCCCAGCTTTTGTTGATGAAGGCAGGTAAAAGCACTCTCTTGGGGAACAGCGCTAAAACCGAATTGTTTGATGAGGAATTAGAAAAGGACTTAAAGTTAATCTTTGAGAATTCTTTGCGTTGCGGTAAAATTATTGATAACTTGCTTTTGTTTATGCGCCATGGCGAAATTGTTAAACGTTCAGTGAGCATTGGCCAGGCGATAAACGCAGCCTTAGAACTGCTCGAGTATAAACTTAAGAAAACAGCGAACGTTGAACTGGAGGTATTAATTCCTAACGATTTACCTCATATCAACGCTGATTTACAGCAAATTCAGCAAATTTTTGTTAATTTAGTAAACAATGCCTGCGACGCCATGAGCGACTGGCCGGGCAAAAAATCAATAAAAATTCATTGCTGGACCGACCGCGAAATGGTACATGTGGAAATTGCTGATTCTGGACCGGGAATTCCAGAGTCCATGATGGACCATCTCTTCGAGCCTTTTTTTACCACTAAACCGGAAGGTCGCGGCACCGGGCTTGGTTTAACCGTATGCCGGGAAATTGTGGAAGAGCATGGCGGCCAAATTGATTTGACGAGCCAAGTGGGGTTAGGCACAACGTTTAAAATAACCCTGCCTAAGTCCAACGTAAAGGAAGCGAATAAAGTTCCTAAAGAACGGGCGCTGCCTCCGGTTTTAGGCAAAAATATATTGTGCGTGGACGATGAGTTGGATATATTGACCTACCTTATAAAAGTTGTCCGTATGGAAGGAGATTTTCCTTCGTCTGCTTCGACTTTTCAGGAAGCGGTGAGCAGAGTCAAGCAGGAACCCTACGATTTAATCATTACCGATATCCGACTTGGGGAAGGGTCCGGCATAGAGCTGTATGATTCTTGGGAAAAGTGGACGCACAACTCGCGTCCGGATTTTCTATTTTTGACCGGAGACGTTTTGAATTCCACGTTGATGCAGAATTTAGAGAAAAGAGGATTAATGCTTTTACAAAAACCCGTGGATATGGACGGTTTACAGCGCGCAATTCGATCTCTGTTGGGAAAAGATTCGAACGCAAAAAAGCGTATAATGGAAAAACCCTAAAAAAGGAGGGGAACTAAATAGTGGATATAAAAAATAGGCCGATAATTGGTATTTTAGATGATGAAGAGGACGTGCTCAAGACGTTTCATAAAATCTTAGCTGCTAAGGACTATCAGGTGATCACTTATCATGACGCCCAAACCGCTTTAGCGGGTATTGCCAATTCAAACTTAAACTGCATGCTTTGTGATTTAAAGATGCCGCGCATGGATGGGTTGCAATTTCTTGCCGAAGCCAAAAAACTTAAAGCCACGCTCCCAATAATTGTTTTAACCGGGCACGCTTCAATTAATACCGCTGTGTTTGCCATGCAATGGGGGGCTTTTGATTATTTACGAAAACCTTGCACCGTGGATAAACTATATCAAGTGATTGAACGAGCCTTAGAATCGGTGAATGAACCGGCGCAAAAATAATACACCCTTTTCTTTGAGTTAAGGAGTTTTCCTTGAGTTTAAGTTTTTAGGCGCGTACTCCCCCACTCCCCCGGAATTGTAATTTATTGATCGCCGCGATCGCCACCTGCGCCTTCAATTCCGGTATTCCCATTTTCGTACCCTTTTTTATTATCCATGGGGTTGAAGAATTTTTCCAGGGTTTCTATCCGAATGGCGGTGGGGGGGGCCGGGTTTCGCGGTCTACTGCGTAATTTAATCCAAACCTGCCACTAGTTTAATTCAAAGTTGCCACCAGTTTAAAGCAAACCTGCCACCAGTTTAATCCAAAGCTGCCACTTTTTGGCAGCGATTAAAAG
>JAHFBY010000136.1 GCA_023249835.1 Elusimicrobiota bacterium
TCTCCCCCAACACCACCTACGAAGCCTATGCCACGGCAACCAATTCCGGAGGCATTGCTTTTTCCAGCAGCGCCGTTATCTGTACGTTGTCTATAATACCCAGCACACAAAATTTCACCAATCAATATGTATCTTTCAGCAGCATTACATTCTCCTGGAGCGACTCGGTCAATCCAAATAGGCCGCTCTATGACGTACAAATTTCAACCGCCTCTGATTTTTCTCTTTCTTCATCCAGCCAAACTTACGGCTTAACCATCACCACCCTAACTCTATCTCAGAACACCACCTATTTCTTCCGTGTGCGCGCCCAGAACCAATACAGCGTTAGCTCAGACTGGTCCCCGGTCATGTCCACCGCAACCTTAAGCAATTCCCCCGCATTTGTAAACTTTATATTTTATAACACCAGCGCCACTTACCGTTTGAACGCCAATAACAACCCGGTTTCCACTTTATTTAAACTAAGCGCTTCGACAGACGGGTTTGCAACCCTTTGCGCTTCCTCTCAAGCTGTTTCCACAAGCCTCAACATCACGACCATCACCCTGTTTAACCTAACTCCCAACACCACTTTTGTAATCGGCGCTGAATCTTATAACTTTAACAACGTTTTAAGCAGCAGGACTATATCAGGCACCACCGGTACCTTGGCCAATGTGCCCGGCAGCTTTACTGTCCTATCCAACGCCAACGTTGCTTTTAGCTCTATTGCCGTTAATTGGTCTGCCAACAACAATCCCTTGACCCCCCAAACATCTTATCAGCTCCAGTTCTCTACCTCCTCCGACTTTATCGGGATTGTTCCCTCCAGCATCACTTTCGCTCTGTCCGGATCTTCTGCGAACCTTATTTGCAATACCACCTATTATGCCCGCGTCGCTGCTTTCAATCGTACTAGCGGAACCTCCACCTACAACACTTTTATCGCCACCGCTACGCTAGCGCGCGCTCCGGCAGTGCCCTCTTTCACAACTTATCGCACCAGCATTACCCTAACCATCGCCAACAACTCTAACCCCAACGGCACGCGCATTGAAGTCACCACTGGTTCGGGCGGCAACGCATTTGACGTTTACAGCACCTCTGTTGGCGTGCAAAGCGGCAGCACGTTATTGTCCATCACCGGACTAAACACATTAACCAATTATACCGTGCAGGCGCGCAGCCTTAACTATAATAACCTGCCCAGCTCCGTAACCGCGCTAAGTTCCACGCAAACCCTTAACAACGACATTATTGTCAATGGGTTCCAAGTTTTTAGGGACAGCATAACAGTTTTAATTAACGCTAACAGCAACGCGGACAACACTCAAATTATGGTCTCTACCAGCGCTTCCGGACCTTTTGACTTAGCGCTGTCTTCTATCAGCAAGGTTTCCGGTCAACAAAACACCATCATCCTCTCCGGCCTGGCGCCCAACACCACTTACGCTTTGCGCGCAGGCATTTTAAACGTAGATAAAACCACAACCACTACTCTCCCCACAGCTTCCACCGCCACGCTCTCGGCTATTCCCACCCTGACCAGCTTTGTGCTCTACAACACCAGCGCAGCGGTCACCTTGGGATTAAACTCTAACCCTTCCGGCACGATCATGGAAATTTCCTCCGACAACTTCACCACTTCGGTTTCTTCTTCTGGCCGGGTAACCGTTTTGGCGCTACCTAACTTACTCCCCAACACCACTTACACTTTGTATGCTCGTTCCGTAAACCATACGAGCTCCGCATCGGCCACTCTTTTGGCAGCCTCTACTGCCACTTTTGCCAATGTCCCCAATGCCTTTGAAGCCCTGCTCAGTTCCAACGTCGCGATCAGTTCTATTGTTGTTACCTGGTCGGCAAACAGCAACCCGCTCACCCCGCAGACTTCCTATCAATTACAGTTTTCCACCTCCGCAGATTTTGCCGGATCCGTCTCCAGCAGCAACACCTTTGCATTATCGGGCTCTTCGCTCACGCTTCTACCCAACACCAGTTACTATTTTCGCACGGCAGCTTCTAACCGTTTGGGCGGACTAAGCAACTATAACACTTGGGTCGCCACCTATACGCGCGCCGCCACTCCCACTCCCTTGGCCTTTACCAATGCTGATATCGGAGAATCCTCTATCACCTTCCGCTATCAGGCTAGCACCAACCCCACGGGAACCCTGTACCATGCTCAAGTCTCTTCTTCTACTCAATTTACCACCATGAGCGACTCTTTCACCACTATCTTATCTATTGCCACAACCACGCTAGCGGTGAACACCACACTTTATTTCCGCGTGCGCGCGCAAAACCAACTGGGAATTTACAGCGATTGGTCCACCGTTCTTTCCACCGCCTCAGCCGATACAATTGCCCCCGGCGCCATAACCGGTTTAGATGCTTATCCTTCAGGATTTCCCAATTTGATCCACCTCACCTGGTCCACCCCAGGAGACAATAATTTTACCGGCACTTTATCAGCGGGAAGTTCCTACAAAATCCAATACTCTACCAGCCCGGGAACCATCACCTGGAGCGCAAATAACGCGCAGATTACGCTAGCCACGCAAAGCGTCGCTCCCGGCGTAAAGGTGAGCACCGACATCTCGCCGCCGCTCAACGGTTATTATGATATCCGCATATGGACGATCGATGAATCCGGAAACACTTCTGCCGTATCCAACTCCACCAGAGCATTTAATTCGCCTTTTTCTTTTGAAGTTGTTGATGGCCTATCCACTTTGATGGGAACGAATGCCTCCCTAGCCATTGATCGCAACAACAATTTACATCTATCCTACCGAAATGAAGCATCAACAAACCTCAGATACATTAAACGCACCGGAACAACCTGGGGCGCTGCAACAGATTTGGATACGGGTTCTGATCGCGGAAAATTTGGCAAAATCGCTTTGGATGGGCAAGATAACCCCAGCATTATTTATAAAGATCTCACTGCCATAAGTATCCGATATATTCATTACAATGGTTCCGGCTGGGATGCCCCGGTAACGATCGAGGACCCAACGAGTTCATGTCAGACTTTTTCAATAGCTGTTGACGGTCAAAACCGACCGCAACTCTCCTATGCTTTTAGCAGCGGCAGCGTTGAGTTGCATCATGCGGTTTATAATGACTCTACCTGGATCAAAACAACATTAGACAGTTCCTCCGGTTTAGGCGCCAGCGGTGAAGAAAATGCCATTGCACTGAATGGATTGGGCGAGGCCATTATTTCTTATGGCTCTTCCGGATCTCCTGATTTGCGGTTATCCAGCTATACCAGCACCCAAAAAACTCCCGGCTGGTCTAGAAACGCCATCGATACGCCCAATAGCACGGGCGGAGATTCTTCCATTGCGCTGAGTGGAAGCGGCAATATTCATATTGCCTATAACGATGCCACGGTGGACGACCTTCGTTATGCTTTATTTGATGGCACCAATTGGTCATTTACAACTGTTGATCAAACCGGAAATGTTGGAAGTGGATCCAACATAGTGTTGGACGGTTTAGGCAATCCGCATATATCCTATACGGACTACACTAGTTTTGATTTAAAATATGCCTGGTACAATGGCGTATCCTGGAGCACAATGACGGTAGACACTCAAGGCCACTTGAATGGTTTTTCAGGCATTGGGATTGACGGCAACGGCACGGTTTGGATTGTCTATACTGATGACTCTGCCGGCTATTTAAAGGCGGCTAATTACGCGGCCGGCTTGACTGTTCCGGTAAGCGGCAATTCGCACAACACCGTACAGTCACCCAACAGTTTCCGCGTTGATTCCACAGATTTACATGCCACTTCCGTAACTTGGCGATGGAACACAAATTCAACCAATGCGCAAGGCTATAGAGTCTATTACACAAGCGCGAACGCCGTTGTCCAGCGCTTTACCTTAGCAGCAGATTCCCAGACTTTAGTTGGGAACGCAGTCACCAGCTACGCGCAAACCGGACTAACTCCTAATACAACGTACGAAGCCTACGCCACAGCAGTTAATTCCGGCGGCATTGCTTTCTCTAGTTCAGTCGTCGTTCGCACGTTAACGGTAGCGCCAAACTCACAAAACTTCAGCCTCGCGAACGTGGGGGTCAGCAGCATTAATTTTACTTGGACAGACGGGGTTAATGCCAATGCCCCGCTCTATGACGCACAAATTTCCACTGCCTCAGACTTTTCGCTGTATTCCACGAGCCAAACGTATGGCCTAAATATAACTTCTCTAACCCTTTCCGTAAATACCACTTACTACTTCCGCGTGCGCGCACAAAACTTAAACAGCATTTACTCTGGCTGGTCAACGGTCATGGCCACCGCCACTCTTTCCAACTCGCCCGCAAATGTAAATTTTATAATGTACAATACCAGCGGCACTTTCCGTTTGGACGCCAACAACAACCCGGTTTCCACTTTATTTCGACTGAGCGCTTCCACAGATGGATTTGCAACGACTTCGGAGTCTTCCCAATCCCTGTCCACAAGCCTCCATATTACAACCATCACCGTATTTAATTTGCGCCCTAACACCACTTTTCAAATTGCCGCCGAAACCTTTAACTTCAGCAATATTTTAAGCAGCCGCACGGTACTGCTCACCACCGGAACTCTAGCCAACATTCCCGGCAGCTTTACTGCCCTATCCAACGCCAACGTTGCTTTTAGCTCCATTGCCGTTGCTTGGTCTGCTAACAGCAATCCCTTGACCCCCCAAACATCTTATCAGCTCCAGTTTTCCACATCTTCCAACTTTATCGGAATAGTTCCCTCCAGCATCACCTTTGCTCTCGCCGGATCTTCTGCTAACCTTATTTGCAATACCACCTATTATGCCCGCGTCGCTGCTTTTAGTCGTACCGGCGGGACATCCACCTACAACACTTTTATCGCCACTGCTACGCTAGCGCGCGCTCCGGCAGTGCCCTCTTTTACGGCTTACCGCACCAGCATCACCCTCACCATCGCCAACAACTCTAACCCCAACGGCACTCGCATTGAAATTACCACCGGCACCGGCGGAAACGCTTTTGATGTTTACAGCACATCTGTCGGCGCCCAAAGCGGAAGCACGCTGCTTTCCCTAACCGGATTAAACACATCAACCAATTACACTGTGCAAGCGCGCAGCCTTAACTATAATAACCTGCCCAGCTCCGTAACCGCGCTAAGTTCCACGCAAACCCTTAACAACGACATTATCGTCAATGGGTTCCAAGTCTTTGGGGACAGCGTCTCCGTATCTATTAACGCCAACGGCAACGCGGACAACACTCAAATCATGATTGCCACGAGCGCTTCCGGACCCTTTAGCTTCGCTCTGTCCTCCATCAGTTTAGTTTCGGGTCAACAAAATAACCTCATCCTCTCGGGCCTCACGCTTAACACCACTTATACCTTACGCGCCGGGATTTTAAATACAGATAAATCCACAACCACCACGCTGATTACGGCCTCAACGGCCACGCTATCGGCGGTTCCCACCCTGACCAGCTTTGTGCTCTACAATACCAGCGCAGTGGCCACCTTAGGATTAAACTCTAACCCTTCCGGCACGATCATGGAAATTTCTTCGGACAACTTCACCACTTCGGTTTCTTCCTCCGGACGAGTGACCCTCTTAGCTCTGCCAAACTTAACTGCCAACACCACTTACACTTTGTATGCCAGGTCCCTAAACCACACGAGCTCCGCATCCGCCACGCTGCTCGTGGCTTCTACCGCCACCTTTGCCAATGTCCCCAGCAATTTTGCCGCGCTCACCAACGCTGAGGTTGCTCCCAGTTCCATCACTTTATCCTGGACCCAAAACAACAACCCGCTCACTCCGCCAACTTCCTATCAACTCCAATTTTCCACCTCCGCAGATTTCGCTGGCAATGTTTCTTCGAGCTTCACCTTTATCCTTTTCGGATCTTCGCTAACTCTGCTTCCTAACACCAGTTACTACTCCCGTGCCTCCGCCTTTAACCGTTTCGGCGGTTCCTC
>JAHFBY010000137.1 GCA_023249835.1 Elusimicrobiota bacterium
AACAAATCTTTCAACGTATGCTGTTTATCATTAATGTCGCGCAGGAGCACGGTTTGCGAAACCAAAGGAACCCCTGCCTCTGTTAAAAGTTTTGCGGCAGCGCAGAAGTCCGCAGTCATCTCGCGCGCGTGGTTTACATTTAAAACCAAGTAGGCGGGCTGTACGGACTTTAAGATCTCAACCAATGCCGGGGTCACCCTCTGCGGCAAAAAGGATAATATTCGAGTTTCAATCCGCAAGGTCCGCACAGAAGTTACGCTTTTAATGCGTTTAAAAATCAACCTTAACATTTCGTCATTTAACAATAACGGTTCGCCCCCAGACAAAATGATTTCTTGAATTTGCGGATGGTTTTGCAAATAATCCAGAACTTCATCCCAATCTCCTTCGGAAAGAGTTGGAAATTGCGCGCCGCCTTCAAGTGCGCTCGGCAACACCTTGCTCTTTGGGCAAAAACGGCAGTAAACAATGCACTGAGAGTGCACGGACAAAACCGCGCGATCCGGATTTTTGTGAACCAGCTTTCCACGCGCTACCGATTGAATGTTAATGGGGAACTCCCCTTGATCTAAGGGCACTGCTCGAAACTCCTCCCCCAAGGGAATGGCTTGTCGCCGAATAGGGCAAAAAAAATCGCCTGCGTTCATTAAAGACAGCCAATATGGAGTAAGGGAAAAATTAAGCCGCCCTTGCACTAACTGGATAGCGCGCTTTTCTTCCACAGTTAATGGAAAAAACTCTTCAATATCTTGAACTGTGGTTAAACGGTTGCGCACGTGCCATTGCCAGTCGGACCAGTTATCGCGGGAAAAGCGCAAGTTTGAAACCCTCTGTTGGGGTTCCAATAAATTCGAACTATTTTTAATAATAATATTATCGCGGATATTCACTCTAACCGATCATCTCCGTGTCAGGCAGGATAACCTCTTTATTTTCTTGGGCGGTAGAGTTAAAAAAATGCATTTGCGCATCACTTGTTTGCGTAATTAATTTTTCTTTAAGCCATTGATCAATAATTTGTTTGGAAAAACGGTACTGACGGCCAATACGGCTAGCAGGTATTTTTCGCATCCTGATTAAAGCATAAATTTTGGATTTACCCATCCCCAAATAGGCGGAAACCGCTTTAATGTCCATAACATCACGAACCACGTTGCTGTAAGGAGCTTTTTTCTTTCTTTTTTTCACTTTAAATTTCGTGAATTTATTTCCATATTTTGTTATTTAGCATATAATAACTGCTATATTGTGTCAAGTAAAATAATTTAGGGGGCCGTGTCAAATTACCGGTAAACTTTGTACACTTTGAACGTTATGAGTAAAATGCACCGGTCTCGTCTTTCCACAAATGCCGTCCCGCAAATTACGTTTTGGAAAAAATATCCGATTTCTGCATATCTATTGCTCGCCATTTTTTTAGCGCAGTGCCTCTGGCACGCCACGAATAAATCTGCGACCTACGACGAACCGGGACACATCGCCATCAGCGTTCTTTTATGGAAAACAGAAAGATCAAACTATGAACTGGGCCACCCCCCGCTCGTGCGCTACATTATGGGGCTGCCGGTCTTACTTTTGTCTCCGAGCCTGCCCGCAGACCGGCCCTATCCAACCGTGCCCAAAAACGCGCCGCTCATCAGATTGCCCGGCAGCGAGCTATATATTTATAGCGCGCATTTCATTTATCAAAATACCGCTTCCTTTAACAACATTATTTTTGCGGCGCGCACGGCAAATATCTTTTTGGGGTTAGTTGCCGGAGCGTTGGTTTTTTTAATCGCGCGCAAACTTTACGGCGAAAGCGCAGCTCTGTTTTCATTAGGACTTTTTACTTTTTGTCCAAACCTGGTGGCGCACAGCTCGCTGGCTACGACCGATATTGGCGGCATTGCCTTTGCCTTGCTCTTTTTTTACACTTTTATCCGATTGATCAATGATCCGGGACCCCGCGCCCTGGCTCTGGCATCACTTGGATTAGGCGGCGCCCTATTGGCCAAGACCACCAACATCATCCTCGCCCCGCTCTACGTTATGAACGTCTTCATCCTTTGGAAATTTTATCCGTCTAACCGGCTGCGCGACCTGCCATTTAAAGAAATATTAAAAATTACTTTAGTTCCTCTAGCTGTAAGTTGGCTCATGCTCTGTCTGGCCTATAAGTTTCAAGACACCTTTACGCTCCACACCTTATTAAATGAAGATTGGGAATTATTGAAGTTCGGACCGCTGATCAAAACGCTCTACTCCCACGCGCCTTTGCCAGACTCATTTATCAAAGGGCTGGCCTATAATGTGGTGCACGACAAGCGGGGACACGGGGGATTTTTAATGAGCAATTATCAAAGCTTTGGCTGGTGGTACTATTTTCCCCTGGCCATAGCGTTTAAAACTCCAACCACTACGCTCTTGTTGGCCATTTTCCGCACAAGTCAATGCGTTAAAAATAAGTTGCGCGTATGCGCCTTTGAGTTTATATTATTAACCGTTATGGCGGTCTTGCTAATCTCCGCAATGAAATCAAGCGTGGCCATTGGCTTAAGACATATTTTGCTCTTTTACCCCCTGCTTTATATTTTATTGGGAAAAATTATGTCCGATGGTTTTTTTAATGATCGGCGCGGAAGGTATGCGCTTTTTGGACTGTTCGGGTTTTTAGCGCTCGAGGTTTTTTCCGTGTCCCCGCATTACCTGGCGTTTTATAACCGGGCGTGCGGGGGACCATCTAAAGGCATTAGATATCTATCAGACTCAAACTTAGATTGGGGCCAGGATTTAGGCAACTTGGCTAAATTCTTGCGGAAAGAAGAAGATAAATTTGGGAAAGTGGAACTAATGCTAAGCTACTTTGGCACTGCTGTGCCGCAAGCTTACGGCTTAAATTACGAGCCGCTTCCCACGGTTTGGTCTTATCCCAAGTCGGGCACGATAAATTCCGTATTGCCAAAAAAAGAGTACCTGGCAATCAGCGCCACCAATTTGCAGGGCACTTACTTTGGAGATCACAACCTTTATAAAAATTTAGTTACGGGACTGCGTCCCATCAAAGTGATTGGACACTCCATTTACGTTTACGAGGTCACTCGCCAAATAGCTGTTCAGGAAAAACTGCTGCAAATTTATATGGCCCTAAACGACCCCGCCCGCATAGACCGGCAAACGCAGCGCTTGTCCTTATTAAAAAAATAAATTAAACTGAAATTTTTTCAGTCTGGTATTTTTTTGAAGTCTCATCGGACAATGAGTGAGGCACAGGCGCGCTCGTGCCTGATCCCATTCCCAACATAGATTTCACCGCTTCCAGGGGATGATCAAACGCGTCTTGCACAGCAGTGGGCTCAAAACCGCAATGAGTCATACAGTCCTGGCATTTAGGGTTACCTGATTTATGTCCGTATTTGTTCCAATCCGTTGATTCCAGAAGCTCTTTATAACTTTGTGCGTATCCGGCGTCCGCCATCATGTAGCAAGGCTTTTGCCAACCGAAGATGTTGCGCAAAGGGTTGCCCCAAGGAGTGCAATCGTAATCGCGCTTGCCTTCCAGAAAATCAAGGTAAAGGCTACTGTGGTTGAACGGCCACTTTTTGTCGCGCCAACCCTTTAACGCAGCACGAAACCAGGAACGCGTCGACTCCCTCTTTAAAAAGATCTGCTGTTCCGGAGCTTTTTCATAAGCATAGCCGGGAGAGATCATCATGCCATCGACTCCCATTTCTTTGGCGGTTTCAAAGAAAAGCCGGAATTCATCGGAATCTTCGCCCTGAAAAATAGTCGTGTTGGTCATGACGATAAAACCTTTGGATTTAGCCAAACGGATCGCGCGCGTGGCCGCCTGATAAACACCTTCGCGGCAAACCATGCGGTCGTGGGTCTTTTCTAAACCGTCCAAATGGATAGAAAAAATTAAATAGGGGGAAGGCTTAAAACGATGCAGGTTTTTCTCTAACAAGATGGCGTTGGAGCAAAGATAAATGAACTTCTTGCGATCAATAAAACCCTGCACAATGGTTTCAATCTGGTCATGAATCAAAGGTTCGCCGCCCGCAATAGAAACGATAGGCGCACCGCACTCTTCCACGGCCTGCCAGCAATCTTCCGGGCTCAAGCGCTTGCGCAAAATGTCTGTAGGATACTGGATCTTGCCGCAGCCGGCGCATTCCAAATTGCACGCAAATAACGGCTCCAACATCAACACCAAAGGATACTGCCGCTTGCCTAAAATCTTTTGTTTTAACAAATAGCCCGCCACGCTTGTCATCATTCTTAAAGGTACGCCCATAATAATCCTCCCGTAAAACTTATGCGAATATTTTGCGTCTGAGTAAACGATAGAGAGAACGCTCTAACGGTATGTTCTTCTTATAGTAAGCGGACGGTTTTACCGTTCGTTTCTGTGCGGAAATTTTATGTTTGTACGTGCCTAGAGCAAGTAAAGGGAAATAGTCACGGTAAAGCGTGTACTCCAAATAAAAAACTTTGGGAAAGCCCGTGCCGGTAAACTCTTTTTCGTCCCAGGCACCATTGGACTTTTGAGTGGAGACGAGGTATTGCACCGCTTTTTCTACCGCTCCGTCGCGCGCCAGCCCCGCGGCCAACAAACCCATTAAACCCCAAGCTGTTTGCGAAGGGGTGGAAGGCCCTTGCCCCTTACGCGAAGGGTCCTCATAACTATCGCATCGCTCGCCCCATCCGCCGTCTTCGTTTTGCACGGACTTGAGCCAATGTACCGCGGATTGCACGTAGTTAGCGTGCATGTCCTCGCCGATCGCTTCCAAACCGCGCAGGGTTTGCCAAGTGCCATAAATGTAGTTCACGCCCCAACGCCCATACCAAGAACCGTCCGGTTCTTGATTCTTCTTTAAAAATTCCAACGCCTTTTGCACACAAGGATAAGTCCGGTCATAGCCTACGTAACCCAGGCTCTCCAACACCCGCGCTGTGATGTCTACGCTCGGAGGGTCGATCATGGCGTTGTGATCGGCAAAGGGAATTTTTTCAAAAATAGATTTTGTGTTATCGCGGTCAAAGGCGGCCCAACCGCCGTCTGAACATTGCATGGAAAGCATCCAGTTGAGCCCGCGCAAATAAGCCCTTTCCCGCGCCGCTGCTAACTCGTCATCGGTGAGGTGCACTAAACGCAAGGCCAAAAGAACCATGGCCGTATCGTCCACATCGGGATAAAAGTCGTTAGTGAACTCAAAGGCCCAGCCGCCGATTGGCGCCGTAGGATTTTTGACCCGCCAATCTCCGGGCCGACGAATCTCTTTAGCGATCATCCACTCGGTTGCGCTGACCAAGTTCGGATGGTCTTTGCGCAAACCCGATTCAGCCAAAGCAATGATCGAGATAGCCGTGTCCCAAATCGGCGATAAACAGGGCTGCATCTCTAAGGTATTGTTTTCCGGATGCTCGATTTCGTATTCTTCCAAAGCTTTCATTTGCCCCTGAACATAAGGATGGTTTTCCTGATACCCCAATGCCTCCAACGCCATGATCGAGTTTACGATCGGCGGAAATATCGCAGCCAAACCATCGGAGTCCTGGAAATGCTCCACCATCCAGCGCTTGGCCAAGTCCAAAGACCAGGTGCGTAAGAAGTGCGGTCCTTTGCCTTCCATGGCTTTAAAAAACCGGTCCCACATGAGAAAAAATTTTCGCCAAGAGAAGAGCCCTTCATCCTCTTTAGCTGCTGTACCCACAGGTATCCAACGGGGCTTGCCCTGATCAAATAACTCATCTAACTGCGCATAGTCAGGCAGTTTTTTGCGCGGCTGTTTGGCCCAGACAATGGCTAGAGGGATCACGATCCCCCGCGTCCAGGAGGACATTTCAAAAATATTAAAGTAAAACCATTTAGGGAAAAGCATTAGCTCCGGGACAATGGCCGGCACTCCATTCCAATCGTAAATACCAAAAAGGGCCATATAAAATTTAGAATAGGAGTTGACCTTGTG
>JAHFBY010000138.1 GCA_023249835.1 Elusimicrobiota bacterium
CATTCCACCAGCGCTTAGCTTCTGCAATAGTTTTGCGGAAAAATTCTTAAAGGGTCAAAATTTATCCTTTGAAAAAATATACACATTAGGAACGCCCCGACGTTTAGCGCTATTAATATTAGGGCTTCATCCTTCTACAAGCGGCCAAGAAAAAATTATTTCCGGTCCCTCCCTTGCGCAAGCCAAAGATGCGCAAGGCCAATGGAGCCAGGCTGCGCTTGGATTTGCGCGTTCGCAAGGTGTAAATCCTGAAGGTTTGGAGGTTCGAATAACTCCTAAGGGCCAGCATCTTTGCGTCATAAAAAAAGAGTTGGGGAAAAAAACCCAATCTGTATTAAACAACCTTTATCAGGAGCTTTTACCCGCCATTCCCTTCCCTAAGAAAATGGTGTGGAATCAAACGCTTTTCCCTTTTGCGCGCCCAATACGCAACTGCGTCGCTATTTTTGGAAATAAAGTGTTGCCCTTTACCGTGGCCGGTATTAAGTCCACCAATAAGAGCTTTGGACTTTCTCACCTCCACCCCAAAAGCATCACAATTACTGCCCCCAAAAACTATGAGATGATTTTGCGTAACCAATGCGTTTTAGTAGACGCCAATGCACGCAGAAAAGCCATCCTTAACTCAGCCAATAGTCTGGCCGGAAAAATTAAAGGACGCATTAAAGAAGAAGAATCGCTATTAATTGAAATTATTCATTTGGTAGAGCATCCCGTATGCATCCTGGGAAGCTTTGATCCAGTTTATCTGGATTTGCCGCAGGAAGTTTTAATTACTTGCATGAAGAAACATCAAAAATTTATTTCAATTTTGGACCCCAATGGTAAACTTATGCCGCACTTCATTTCTATTCGCAATGGCATTTCCGAGCACCAAGAAATTGTGCGTAAAGGATACGAAATGGTGTTGGGAGCGCGCCTGGAAGACGCTCGATTTTTTTTCAATGAAGATTTAAAAAAACCTCTGAATTCCTTTATCCAAAAATCATCCGCCATTTCCCTCCAGGACAAATTGGGAACCCTCGGAGATAAAATTACCAGAATGCGCGGATTGTCGGCATCCTTGGCCAAGGCGTATGCTGATAGCGGAGGCGGGGCTGTTGACGCCTCAGTCATTGATCGCGCGGCGGAATTAACAAAATTTGATTTGACTACAAATATGGTCTTTGAAATGCCAGAACTGCAGGGAGTTATGGGTGAAATTTATGCCGCCAAAAACGGCGAGAAACCATTGGTGGCATGCTGCATTCGCGAACACTATTACCCCCTCACAAACCTTAGCGCCTTACCTACAAGTCCTGAAGCATGCATCGTCGCCTTGGCTGATAAAATGGATGGCCTTACCGGTCAGTTTGCCATTGGTTACACGCCTACGGGAACTCAGGACCCCTACGGACTCCGGCGACACTCTACTGGCATATTGCGGATTCTATTAAAACTAAAATGGGATTTGCCGCTTCAAGAAATAATTGAATTTGGCATTGCGCAGTTTCGGTTGCCGGAAACCAATGGACAGCTCCCCGCAAAAATTCGCGGATTTCTGATGGACCGCTTTCAACGCTTGATGGAAGAGCAATCCTACACATTGGATGAAATATACTCCGTTACAAAAAATGACTTGGATGCGGATACGCGCGTGTTAAAAATTGTTAGCCTGCAAGAAAAAATAAAGGCTGTTCATAACTCCCGCAACCACCCTGACTTTGACGCTGTAGCCGCTGCCTTTAAACGCACGACTAACATTTTAAAACAAGCCCGGTCTAAAAATATCGCGTTCTCTGCGAACTCATTGCAAATTGATCAATTATTGTTGCCGGAAGAGCAGGAGATGCACAAAATCATAACCTCTATTCAAGAAGAAACCCTTTCCTTATTACAACAAAAGAGTTACCTTCTCATTTTGCAAAAATGGGTGCGTTTGCGTAGTTCTTTGGACCATTTTTTTGAAAAAGTAATGGTTATGGACTCTAACCCGGAGATATGCAGAAACCGTTTGTCGCTTTTATCAAACTTGGAACAGCTATTTAAACAAATAGCTGATTTTTCGCTTATTCAAAGCAAAAACTGACTTCGCCCTTGAAGATTTCAGATTAATCAGTCATTATTATATTATGGGTTATAGACGCCTGTATTTTCTTTTATTGTGCCTGGCAATTACGTTGCCGATTATCCCGAGTTATTGTCCCGCCCAAAACAATTCCCGCGAACAATCAAATTCAAATCTAGAACTCACTGACCAAGAGATTCTTGATCCAGTTCTTGATCCGGGTTTGGAATCGCCTCCAAGCAAACCTGTATTCGCTCGAATCAACGCAAAAATGGGTAAAATTTCCAGCACGAAACGAAAAAATAAATTAAAAGCACGAATAAAACGCACAAAAAAAAATAAGGATATTTGTCGAGTGGGTGAATCGGTTTTGATTCAGTATAATAAAAAGGTAACATTGAGGCCCGGAGAAATATTAACCGTGGAAAGAAAACATGCGTCATTAATTACTCCTAATGGCGAAACAACCGGGGAGAAGGATTTCGAATGGGTTTTAGAAACTGTGGGCGCTTTACAAGTAACCGAAATTACGCGCCGCGGATTGGCTCTGGCTACAATATTAGTTGCAACCGATGAAATTAACCCGGGCGATACGTTATATTACTTTGATCAAGGGGAGCCTTAAATTCAAGTGAAATCATTTATCATATCTATAATCTTTTTTGTGGCAGTCGCAGTTTGGTTGAACAACTGGATAACTTCCGGTAAAATGGACCGCTATATCAAAGACAATCCACACCCAATATATACCCCAATTATCCTAAAACTATTAACCCAAGCTTGCTACGATCTAAATAGCCCCGCAGCAGCCATCCACTATGGTCAATGGCTGACCCAGGACTACCCTGGCTCACCAGCCCTACCTCAAACTTTGTATCATTTAGGCTTGGCGTACGAATCTTTAAATAAAAAAGATTTAGCCTTAAGTCAATACCAAGTGCTGGTTGGTTCCTTTTCCCGCAGCGAATACGGAGATATCGCCCAACAACGGCTAAAAAAGTTGACCTACTAATTTAAATGCATCTATTTTAAATGAAATCCTTTGCAAAGTTAGTTAAAGACAAAATGGAATCCAAGCAAATATCAATCCGCAAATTGGCTAAAGAAGCAGGTTTAGATCCTTCCTTCTTATCCAAAGTGCTCATGGGCAAACGCTCCCCGCCTCATGACGAAAAATTGATCAAACAAATTGCCAAAATATTAGACATAGATCCCACACACTTGATCATTACTACCGGCACTATCCCCGCAGAGTTGCAAAGCATATTAGAACAGCCTGATTTTTATAAAAAATTAGTGCCGTCTAATATATCAAAACATCTTTTTAAACGTTCTCCAGCCTATAAACCGGAACCAACAATAAAAGAAGCCACTCGGTCCTGGGTCCCCAAATCCCCTGAGTTGTCCGAAGATTTACTTTAAATATTTTCTTTATTACTAGGCAACACATGATCATGAACTCCCGAGACACCGCTATCCTACTAAACATGGTTCCTGAAATCTCCCCTCTGACATGCGCGGCCATATGGGAAAAATGGAACGATTTTTCCCCCTTATGGTCTATGAATGCGGAAGCGTTACGCTCCCTGGGTTTTACTCCTAAAGCCCTATCTGCATGGACGCAAATAAAATCAGAATGCACGGCTTTACTAAAACAAGAAATGGACGAGGCTGTTGCTCAAGGGATCGAAATTTTAACTCTGGCTGATTGTGGTTATCCGAATAAATTAAGAAAACTCACCGACCCGCCGTTGGCGCTCTACATCCATGGCGATTTAACCTTATTAACCAAAAACGCCTTGGCGCTGGTTGGAACTAGGAAACCCACCGCATATGGGGAAAGATGCGCTAATAAATTTTCGGCGTCTCTTGCCGGTTTAAACATTCCCACCATCAGCGGATTAGCACGCGGCATTGACAGTATTGTCCATGTTTCCACCTTACGCCAACAGGGACAAACCATAGCTGTTTTAGGATCTGGACTATTACAGCTCTACCCCAAAGAAAATACAAACTTAGCCCGGCAGATTAGCCAATCCGGCCTTCTCATTAGCGAATTTTCTCTGCATAGTCCGCCCTTACTCTTTCATTTCCCGCGCCGAAACCGCATCATTGCCGGGCTGGCCCTAGGAGTAGTCGTGGTAGAAGGAGATATTAAATCCGGATCGCTCATCACTGCAAAACTAGCCTTGGAACAGGGAAAAGAAGTCTTTGCTGTGCCGGGACCAATCGATTCTTTGCTTAGCCGAGGCCCGCACCAACTCATTCGACAAGGCGCAAAATTAGCGGAATCGCCAGTGGATATCTTAGAAGAGATCCCGGAATTTGCCCCCCTGGTTTCTTCCCTTAATAAAGAGGTCTCTTCTGTTACCGAAGAATTGGCTGCCTTAAGCCCTCCTGAACAAATACTCTTGGAACTGATCCGAACCGAACCTCTGCACATTGACCAGCTTTCAGCAAGAAGCCACTTGAATAGAAACGATTTTTCTTGTACCCTTCTTAATCTAGAGCTCAAAGGTAAGGTCAAGGCTTTGCCGGGAAACCTCTATATTAAGGTATAAATTTAGAAGATTCCGTATTTCAGGATGGACTTTATGGCGACTAAAAAGAAACTACCTGCAAAACCCAAGCCCAGCGGCAAGTCTGCTTTAGGTAAACAATATCAGTTGGTCATTGTCGAATCACCCACAAAAGAAAGAACGCTTTCTAAGTTTTTAGGCGGAAATTTCATTGTAAAAAGTTCGTTTGGCCATTTGCGCGATCTTCCGCGCAAAGACTTTGGTTTGGATGTAGACAACGGATTTAAACCAAATTATGTCATTCTAACTCGCGGCAAAAAAATATTACCGGACTTAAAACGGGCGGCAAGCAACGCCTCCAAAATTTATTTGGCAACAGACTATGACCGTGAAGGTGAAGCCATTGCCTGGCATTTGAGCGAAGTCTTAAATCCACCTCCGGAAAAGGTTGCCCGCATTACTTTCCATGAAATTACACCGGAAGCAATTCAATTAGCCCTCAAAGAACCCAGACAAATTAACCAGTCACTCGTAGATGCTCAGGTTGCCAGACGCGTTCTAGACCGCATCGTTGGTTACCGTCTTTCCCCTTTGCTTTGGGAAAAAATAAAACGTGGTCTCTCTGCAGGACGCGTGCAGTCCGTCGCGGTTCGGTTCATATGCGATCGAGAAAAGGAAATTGAAGATTTTAAAAGTCAGGAATATTGGAGCATTCAAGTCGAGCTGGAAAACACCATTGAAAAAAATAAACAAAAATTCTTGGCTCAATTGATTGAATGGCAAGGGAAAAAAGTACAGAAATTAGACGTCCCCTCGAAAGAACGCGCCAATGAAATCGAAAAAACATTGGAAAATGCAAAATATATGGTGCTTTCCGTATTGGTCAAGGAAAAAAAGCGCTCCCCAGCTCCGCCGTTTATGACCTCTAGCCTTGCCCAGGACGCTTCCCGCAAACTTGGATTCTCCGCCAAACGAACTATGAGTATTGCCCAATCATTGTATGAAGGCGTGCAGATGAACCATGTGACAGTAGGCTTAATCACCTATATGCGCACGGATTCATTAAACATTGCTGTTAGCGCACAAAAGGAGGCCCGACAATACATTGAACAAGAATTCGGAAAAAAAGAACTTCCTTTAGAGCCCCGCATTTATAAAACCAAATCCAAATCCGCCCAGGAAGCTCACGAAGCCATTCGCCCAACATCAATCCTCCGAACGCCAAAGTCTGTGAAAGAATTTTTAAATTCTGATCAAAAGAAATTGTATGACCTTATTTGGAAACGATTTCTTGCGAGCCAAATGAATGACGCTCATTACGATACCATCACAATCGACATTCAAGCCAAACAAGAGGGTTCTC
>JAHFBY010000139.1:0-1769 GCA_023249835.1 Elusimicrobiota bacterium
TGGCTGGGTCCAGAAACCACGGCTATCTTTTCTTTTGCGCCCGGATAACATTCAATAATAATTTCGGACATTCGTTGGAGCGTGTTCTGGTCTAACCCTTTAGTAAAACTATTGATTAAACGCACCGGCCCTAAAAGCGGGGCGGCCTGCCGCCAAGTAGAGCGCAAAAATTCGGAAGGGACCACAGAAAAAATAATGTCGCAATCAGCGAGCGCTGCGGGCATATCAGAAGTGATCTTGACGCTGTCGGGTAAACGGAGCTGTGGTAAAAAGGAAAGGGTGCGTTCTTGGGACATGCGTTTAGCTTGCGTTTCATTAAATTCCCAAATGGTAACGGAAAGTCCTTTGCGAGCCATGTGCGCAGCCAAAGTAGATCCCCAAGATCCCCCGCCCAAGACGCAGAGTTTAGCCATTAGCGGGCCTGCGCGTAAATGAAATCTTAGGCTCTTCGCCGCGCCATAGCCTGAGTATGTTTTTTCTATGCAAAATAATCACCGAAAAGGCGCAAATACCGGTTAAGGTAAGTAAAAAAAAAGAGGAATTTAAAAAAGCAGTGGCAATGAGGAGTCCAAGTGAGCCGGCAATAGAACCCAATGAAACTGTGCGGGTCAACAAAAGCGTTCCGGTGAAGACAGTTAAGGCGATACTTGCCGGCAACGGTAAAAGCGCGATAAAAAACCCGGCGGAAGTGGCCACTCCTTTACCTCCTTGGAATTTAAGAAAAATGGTCCAGTTGTGTCCGCAAACAGCCGCTGCCCCGGCAAATGCCGGGAGCCAAACGTCTGGCCTTTCTCCCGCTAAGGTGAACCCGTTGGCAGAACTTTGCGTAAGGCGCATAGCCGCTAAAACCGGTAGAGTGCCTTTCAAAAAGTCAATTAACAGCGTTAAAGATCCTGCTTTTGCGCCCACCACGCGAAAGACGTTGGTTGCCCCTGGATTGCCTGACCCTTGGGTGCGGATGTCCACACCCTTGATAATTTTTGTTAATAAGTATCCAGTGGGCAAGGATCCGATCAAGTAGCTCACGGTTAAGGTCAAGATGATCAATGCGTAAAAAGGGACCAGGGTCATGGCAGAAAAAATTAATTGGGAATAGGTTCCAAACGTTTGCTGCCGGCCCAAATATAATCAATTGCGGATATAACAGTTATCGCGGTCATCAATCGGATTAGCCAATGGGTCACTTCCCAAGGCACGGGAAATAGGATTGCGACTGCCGCCGTCATTTGCAGGAAGGTCGAAGTTTTGCCCAGCGTTCTCGGTTCAATGAGCGGAGAAGAGGTGAGGATGTAGATGATGGTCCATCCTAAAACAATGATTAAGTCCCGGGAAAAAACTGTGACAAAAATCCATAACGCAATTTCTCCTTTATATGCGAAAAGCACGAAACTGGAGG
The DNA here is from genome assembly GCA_023249835.1 of Elusimicrobiota bacterium. Taxonomy (GTDB): domain Bacteria; phylum Elusimicrobiota; class Elusimicrobia; order 2-02-FULL-39-32; family 2-02-FULL-39-32; genus JAHFBY01. Next base: position 1,397 of record JAHFBY010000139.1, read on the forward strand.
TGATTAAAAGTTTGTCCGCCAAAGGGTCCAAAAAAGTTCCGAGCGGAGTTTTCTCATCGCGCATGCGCGCGGCCAGGCCATCGAGAAGGTCGGTAAAAATTGCAAAAGCGAAAAGGCCCAACGTCCAATTTTTTAAGTACGGGTAATTGGATGATTGTAAATAGAGTATGGCAAAAACCGGTATTAAGGCGATGCGCAATATAGTGATTCGATTTGCTAAGGTCATGGTTAAATTTTTTACTCCTGACGGTTTAATCTTCTTTTTCCGGATGAAGCAACATTTTCTGCATTTTTTCCCAATGTGCCCGTACCAGCCTGATCTTTAACCTGGTTCCGCGAGAAAGGTGGGTTACGTTTTCCACTCTGCCCAACT
>JAHFBY010000139.1:1779-5869 GCA_023249835.1 Elusimicrobiota bacterium
TATTATATTAGATTTTTTATAGGGAATAAATATTTCGGTTTCGATCATGTCCCGGGTTAAAAACTCTTCTACTTTTACCAGCAGTTCATTTAACCCTTGACCGTTGTGCGCGCTGATGTGTAGGGGGTCTAGTGGGGGCGCGGCGCCGGAGGTCGTAGCCTGGGACAAAAGTTTTTGGTTTTGCGCGATTCTGTGCCGGGCATCGTCTTGAACCTGATCCATTTTATTGTAAACCATGAGCCGTTTAGAATAAAAGGATTTCCCTTCGGTTACCAGGGACTGCAAAATTTCCGTTACCGTTTGCGTTTGGCGCAAAAGGTTTGGATCCGCGGCGTCTGCGAGCTGGATGAGGAGGTCTGCGTCAATGGTCTCTTCCAGCGTGGAACGGAACGCAGCCACTAAATGGTGCGGCAGTTTATTAATGAATCCAACGGTATCGGTGAACAGGGCCCAGCGTCCGCTTGGGAGTTTAATTCGGCGGGTAGTTGGGTCTAAGGTGGCAAAGAGTTTGTCGTCCGAATAGACCATTTCTTTGGGATGGCCATGCAATTTTACAAGTTGGTTTAAGAGAGTGGATTTACCCGCGTTGGTGTATCCTAAGATCGTGACCACGGGCATGGGCACTTCCTGCCGCCTTTGCCGCACTAGATCGCGGTGGGATTTCACCATGTCAATTTCGCGTTTTAAGAGGCTAATGCGGTCGCGGATGTGCCGCGATTCTACTTCCAGTTTGCGTTCGCCCGGTCCGCGGGTACCGATGCCCCCCACTTGCTGTTCAAAAGTTCCGTAACGCTCGGTTATACGGGGCAACATGTATGAAAGCTGGGCCAGTTCTACCTGCAGGATGCCTTCGGCAGAACGCGCGCGCCGGGCAAAAATATCCAAAATCAGGCGCGTGCGGTCTAAAATTTTTGCCGGGATCAGTTCGCCCAGATTTTTTTGTTGAGCAGGTCTTAATTCTTCATCAATGATCAAGGCTGTAAACTCTTTTTTCCGGGCCATCAGTTCTAGTTCTTTGACCTTTCCTTTGCCCAAAAGAGTGGAGGGGTCCATCTTATCTAACTGCTGGACGTTCTGGCCAACCACGATTCCGCCCGCGGTTTCAGTTAGGCGGGAAAGTTCCTGCATGGAGTTTAAGGTGTCCGCAAGTTTACGTTCACCATTCTTTAAATAAATACCAGCTAAAAATACCTTTTCCATCATCAGTTGATTATAGTAGATTCTTGCCCATGCGGCGCAGGATTTCTTGCGCGATTGTTTCCGGGTGGAACGGTTCGGAGTTCTCCAGCCAAGAGATGCGCGGATCTTTGTTAAAGAAAGTCATTTGCCGTTTGGCGTATTGCGCGGTTGCCAATTGAACCCTTTCTAAAAGTTCATCCCATTTAAGTTCTCCGCGCAAGTAGCGCCAAGCGTCCATATAGCCCAAACTCTTCATGGCCGGGGCGTCCGCAGGCACATTTGCGGACATAAGGTTTTGCGCTTCTTGCAGGAGCCCGGCAATTAGGTTTGCTGTGCGCGCGCGGATTCTTGCCCGCAATGTTTCCCGGCCCCAGCGCAACCCGAAAAAATAAACCGGCGCGTTGAATAGCGCGGGAGATTTCTGTTTTGATTCGCGGTGGATTTTTGAGATGGGCGTACCGGTTAAAGCGTGCACCTCCAAAGCGCGAATGACCCGGTGGATGTTTTGATAGGGTATTTTTTGCGCAGATTCTGGATCCACTTTTTCAAGTTCCAAGTGCAAGGCCTGTTTTCCTTGCGTGAGCGCGAGTTCTTCCCATTTTTTGCGTAAGCACGGGTCTGCGGTAGGGAGAGGCGACAATCCGTCAAAGAGAGCCCGCAGATAAAGCCCGGCGCCGCCCACTAGGAGCGCTGTGTGTTTTTTTGCCAGAGCCTCTTCCACCGCAAGTCTCGCGTCTGCGGCGAAACGGCCCGCGTTATAGGGTTCTTCCGGGGCCAACCATAAATAAAGCCGGTGCGAAACAACGCTTAACTCTTCCCTAGTGGGCGCGGAAGTTCCAGCGGAAAGCCCGCGATAAATTTGACGGGAATCAGCGTTGATAATTTCCAAATCTAGATTTTTAGCCAATGCGAGCGCAACGGCGCTTTTTCCTGATGCCGTGGGCCCGGCAAGGACAATGACGCAAGGGTTGGTTTGCGGATGGGGTGAGAAAGATCTAAGTGCGGCCAAATTTTTTATCTAATTCTGGGCGCGTGAGCGTGAGCGTGGTGGGCCGGCCATGCGGGCAGGTATGGGGGTTTTCGCAAAGTTTTAAATCTTTTAGCAGTTGCTCCATTTCCTGGGACGAAAGCGAATCATTTGCTTTAATGGCCGCACGACAGGCGGCGTGCATGATTTTATCTTCAATGGCCAAAGTTGGCTTGGAGTCGTTGTCAAAGGCGTTTAGGATTGTGTCCAGCACTTCTTTTAAATCTTTTTCCCGAATTAAAGCCGGACACTCAGAGATACGAAAGGTTTTGTCCCCGAACAGCTCCAGTTCAAAACCTAATTTATTTAATATCGGCAAAGCTGCGTTCAATTGTTCCGCTTGGGCCAGGGAAACGTTCCATAAAAGCGGCAGGAGCAGTTTTTGTGTGGGGAGGGTGTCCTTGTCGAGCAGCGCTTTGCGAAACTTTTCATACATGATCCTTTCGCCCGCGGCGTGTTGATCAACGATCACTAAACTGGACCCATGCTCATAGACGATATAGAGAGCGTTGAACTGTCCCATAACTCTGGGCTGATCTACCGGGTTTGCGGCTTGGACCGGAATATTATTTAACGCTATTGGCGCTTCTAAAGTTCTTTTTGCGTTGAAGTTAAACGCAGGGGCAGCGGGATAGCTGTCCGGCAATCGTGGTTTCCAGGGAACGTTGGGCGCGTTCTCCGCAGAGGGTAAGTTTATTTTTTGCGGGAGCGAGGTTTCCCCTCTTTTTAAACGAATCTCTTTGATCACAGCCTCATAAATTTGCGATTCATATTGAAAGCGCACCTCGCGTTTGGAGGGGTGAACGTTCACGTCAATTAAATCCGGGTTGACGCGGATAAAAAGCAGCGCGGCCGGGTGTCGGCCCACGGGCAAACAGTCCCGGTAAGCTTCATAAAGGGCGTGGGTGATAGAGCGCGAAAAAATGGGCCTTTGGTTGACGTAGAGGATCTGGGTGGCTTTGGTTGGCTGGTGAAAGCCAGGCTGGGAGGTGAACCCGGTAAGGTTTAGCCAAGGGTGTTCGTGGTTTAAAGCGACCAAATTCTGTAAATTGAACTCTTCTCCCCAGAGGTCGGCCATGCGGTCGGCTGGATTTTTCCTAGATGGAGTGTCGGCCAAGGTTCGGTCTTCGCTTTTAAATTGAAAAGCAATATGGGGGTGAGCGAGCGCAATCTCTTCAAAAGTATTGACGATTTTTCCCCGTTCCGTGCTTTCAGTTTTTAAAAATTTGAGCCGCGCCGGGGTATTGAAAAACAGATCTTCCACTTCTATGGTGGTGCCCACAGCGCAGCCCTGCTCAGTTTCTTCCAACAGTTTGCTGCCTTCGAGTTTTAACTTAATTCCGTGGTCCATGGCAGATTCCCGGGTGAGCAGGGTTAAGCGCGAGACCGCAGAAATGCTGGGCAGAGCTTCGCCGCGAAAACCAAAGGTGTGCAGAGAGTCCAAGTCGGTGGAGGAAGTAATTTTTGATGTGGTGTGCCGTTCCAAGGCGAGTTTGGCGTCCGCTAGGTTCATGCCTGTCCCGTTGTCGTTGATGCGGATCAAGGTCCGTCCGCCGCCAGATATTTCAAGTGTAACCTTGGTGGCTCCGGCATCTACGGCGTTTTCCATCAGTTCTTTGACCACGCTTGCCGGACGCTCCACCACTTCTCCGGCAGCGATTTTACGTATGGTCAGTTCATCTAACGCGCGGACTTTATTTTCCATGTTTAGGGGAGTTTGGTTTAACTTTTATTTTAACGGATTTTTCGCAAATCTCCCAAAAGGAGCATCCGCTGAAACAGACGTCGGGCAGTCCCATTTGAATTTTTGTTTCGCAGTCGCTCCAATCTTCGGCGATGGTGCGGATGTGGTGAGTGGCCGCGGCGCTGATTTTTGTGAACTCT
>JAHFBY010000140.1 GCA_023249835.1 Elusimicrobiota bacterium
AAAATGGCGGTTGGAAACATTGACCTGGATCGGTTTTTTTTCACGTTCTAATCGCTGCGTCATTTTTTGCGCCACCTTTTTGGTTAGATCCGCGTCCATGGACTAGCCGATAAATTTGATGATCCGGCTAAAATCTTCCGCCTTGAGGCTTGCGCCGCCCACTAAACCGCCGTCAATGTCCGGCTGCTGCATGATCATGTCGATATTATCGGGCTTAATCGAACCGCCATAAAGAATTTTAATTTTTTGTTCCGCGCCGTTGCCAAACTCGGACAAAAGTTTACGAATCCATTGGTGCATTTCCTGCGCCTGCTCAGGGGTAGCGGTTTTGCCCGTGCCAATGGCCCATACGGGTTCATAAGCAATGACCAATTTTTCAGCTTCCGCTGGTTTTAATCCGGCTAAACCGCCGCGAACTTGCTCTTCGACTACCTGCAACTGCTGGCCCGCTTCTCTTTCCGCTAAAGTTTCTCCCACGCAAACGATGGGAATTAAAGTTTGGCCAAACGCGGCCTTGGTTTTTCTGTTCACAGTCTCGTCTGTTTCGCCAAAATATTGGCGCCGTTCCGAGTGTCCGATAATCACGTATTGGCAGCCCGCGTCTTTGACCATGACGGGCGAAATTTCCCCTGTAAACGCTCCTTCTAATTGCCAGTGCATATTTTGCGCGCCCAAACGGATGTTCGTGCCGCGCACCAAATCGCGCACCGTGGAAAGCGCCGCAAACGGAGGGCAAACCAAAATTTCGCGGTTGGAAATCCCCGCGCAACCGGCCTTTAAAGCCTGCACCAAAGCGGTCGCCTCTGAGATCGTCTTAAACATTTTCCAGTTCCCCGCCAGCAAAGGAACGCGGTTTCTTTTCTGCACTTGCGCCATAAATAGTTCTCCTTAAAATGAATCCGGCGAGGAACGAGGCCAAAATGGCCTCATGCGCTCACAGCCCTCCGCCACAATGAAAAAATGCTATCAAATCATTATGGGGATGTCAAAATGAAGTTGAACTTGTATTTTCAATCAATTGCCTCTCACGTTCTATCTCTTTGCGCAGTTCCCCCTCATCCGGCAAAACTAACATATATCGCGAGGCAAAAAGTTTTTTATTCTCTTTAAGAACAGAGTAGTGCGCAATGGAATCATCCTTGTCAGAACAAAGAATGAGTCCAATGGTTGGATTATCTCCGCTAACTTTAAATTGTTCTTCATAAATTCGGACATATCCGTCCATTTGCCCGATATCTTGATGGGTAAGGTCTCCAACTTTGAGATCAATTAACAAAAAACATTTGAGTAAATAATTATAAAAAACCAGGTCTACATAAAAATCTTTATTGCCAATGCGGATATGCTTTTGGCGCGCAATAAATGAGAACCCTTTGCCCAATTCCAATAGAAATTTCTGCAAATTTGCAATTAACGCCTCCTCCAATCGTGATTCATGTAATTTGGGTAAGTTAGGCAGGTTAAGGAATTCCAAAATATAAGGATCCTTAAGAACATCAACGGGCTGTACTTTATTTGAAACTGATTCCTTTAGCATTGCAGACTTATCGCGACTTTTGAGCAAGCGTTCATAGAAAAGAGTGGATATCTGTCTCTCCAGGGATCTTTTATCCCAGCCACACCTCAATGCTTCTATTTCATAAAAATCACGAATGTTTTCATTCTTAACGCGCATAAGGGCACGATAGTGAGACCAGGCAAGATTAGGATGGAACCTATGCAAAAATTCTCCACCCAATGGGCGGAATTTCTTTGCAGTTACAGATTCTCCACCCATTGGGTGGAAAATCTGTGGGATACGTTTTTTAAATGCGGCATAGAATTGCCTGAAATACCACAAATTGGTCGGTGAAAATCCTGAACCGTATTTCTTGGCGAGTTTTTCCGAAAGATCCTCAACAACCTGTTTTCCATATTCAGCCCGTTCTTTGCCGCCTTGAAGTTCCTGAACAATTTCTCGTCCAATCAGCCAATAAGCAACAACCATATTATTGTTGACTGAACGAACAACATTCATTTTAGCTTGTTCCAAAATTGATACAACGCGATCAAACAGACCGCTCGATGTGGAAGGTTTTATAAGCACTTTTTTAAGTTTTTTCATGAAAATCCTTAAAATAAAGAATATATCAATGTCTGGGAACGATTGTGGCCAAAACGACCTCACACGCTCACGGCCCTCCGCCACAATGAAAAAATGCTGTCAAATCATTATGGGGATGTCAAAATGAACGCCGACTCCAGCGTTAAGGCGAACTTCTCTCAAAGGCAGGGAGACGCAAAAGGCGCTGCCTTGACCCGGATCGCTTTTTACCGAGATCACCCCGCCATGCAATTCTACCGCCATTTTGCAAAAAGTAAGGCCCAATCCCGTGCCCGAACGCACGTGCGCGCGCTTGCGTTCCGCTTGAACAAATTTGTCGAAAATTTTGGTAAGGTATTCGGACGGAATACCGTCGCCGTCGTCTTCCACGATAATTTCTAAATTTGTTCCCAAAACCATCGCTTTGAGATCAATGCGCCCGGAAGAAGACGAATGCCGGATCGCGTTTGAAAGCAGGTTCGTGACAACCCGGCGGATGAGTTGAATGTCAAGCGAAACCGGAGGCAAATCCGGAGCAAATTCTTTACTTAACTGTTTGGACTCCTTTTCCATCTGAAGCATAAACGGAGCCGCGCAGTCGTTCAATAAATCGGGCACGATGACCCGCTCTTTTTTCAATTCTAGTTTTCCTTCTTCCATTTTTGCGACGTCCAACAGGTTTTGGATCATGCTGAGCAAATCTTCGGACGCTTTACGCGCTAAACCTAAGATCGTGCGCTTAGTCTCTTCGTTGCCCTTAGCGCCCATCTCTAAAGCATAGTCCAGGCCCCCCATAATACCTGAAAGCGGGCTCTTTAAATCGTGCACGATCATATTGATCAAATCGCGGCGCATCTCTTCGGACTCCTTTAAAGATTTGGCCATGTTTTCAAATGATTTGGCTAACTGTTCCAATTCGTCGCCCGTATGAATGTCTAGCCCTAAATCGAGTTTACCATGAGCAATACTGTTGGCTCCGGCTTGTAAAAGTTCAATGGGTTTGGTGATTTGGCGCATGCGCACGAGCGCTAAACTTAAAATAACGCAAACCGAAATAATGGTCCAGCCAATCACCTGCTTTTCCATGGCGCGAATTGGCGCGTACGCCGATTCAGTGGGAGTTTCCATAACAACGCCTAACTTTAGTTGCGGCACGTCTTGCACCAGCGAAACGACTTTTTCCCCTTTTTCGTTTTCATGCAGGCCAAAAGAATCTTTGCCCAGCCGCCGATTTTGAAACGCTTGCACGATGGAAAGATTTTTTAAAGTGGTCTGCATCAAGACCCGGTCCGCGTCCGGATGAGCAATGAGCGTTCCCGACTGATCCACGATATAGGCAAGTCCGGGATGGCCCGCACGCACTTCCCGCACTAATTCCCAAATATTTTCCAACGTAACTTTTACCGCGAGCACGGCCCGGCGCCGATAGGTGGGCACAGAAACAATAATGTAGGGCACATGATCGGAACCAAAAAAAGGATCAGAGATATATGTTTTTCCCTCCGCTACAGGAATCTGAAATTCCGGATGGCCTGCGCGGCTCCCCAGCGCAGGACTGGAAATAAAGCGGTTGTTTTTGCTCGAAAGTTTAGCCAGCTCTTGACCGCGCTCGTTTATGAGCCAAGCCTCTTTAAAAGTGGGCTGCCAACGCAACAGGCCGGCTAAAGAAAATTCCTGCCGCGAACGCGACAGCACCGGTAAACCCGGCTCAGAAGCCGCAATCGAGAGCACGGAACGGACGTGGGTGATATGCATCGATATGCGGTCGGCAATACGTCCGGCAGTTTCGGACTGTTGAGCGTAGATCATCTCGTTGAGCGCGCCTCGGCCAATAACAATTAGACTGGTAGCAATGGTCGCCGCGGGCAAAGTAACGGCAATGAGAGCAAACAGGGCGAACTTGTAGGTTAGGCTACTGTTGGCGCGAACGATTAACGCGCGCCATTGTTTAACAATGAATTCGAGTATTTTCATAACCTCAATTGGATTTAACCAAAATATCGCCGATGATATCGGCGGCTTCGTCCCCCCGGTCCGCAGCGTTGGACAAGTGCCGGTAAATTTCTCTGAACTTGATGATCATAATGGCGTCCGTACTTTTAAAAAGTTCCGCCAAAGCTGTTCGGTAAATGTGTTCCATATAGTTTTCGGTCTTCTTAGCGCGAACCAAATGATCGTTTGCCAGTTCCGGATGCGAGCGCATGAGGTGGATCGCAGCCGTAATGTCCTTAGCCGCGCTATAGAGAATTTCCGTCATCTTTTTAATGTGCACGTTAGGTTTAAGTTCAAAGAGCAGCATCTCTTCCACAGTTGATTTTGCGTAATCGCACATGTCGTCAACGACCCGCGAAAGAGCGTAAATGTCCTCGCGGTCAAACGGAGTCACAAAAGCGTGGTTTAATTCGTTGATCAAAATCCGCCGGAGCTCGTCCGCCTCGCCTTCGATCCGGCTGACGGCTCGGCCCTTTTCTTCGGTGGGATCCAAAACATAGGAATGCAACGCATCTAAACCTTCTTCCACTTTTTCCGCTTGGTCGGACAGTAATTTATAAAAATCTCGTTTGAGAGGAAATGGCCACATTTTAATAGTTTCCTTTATTTGCTAGCGCTGTTTGACCGGATCAGGTTCATCAAAAAATCCATTGGATCAGTCCGTAGGCTGCGCCCGCCGCCAACGCCGATGCCGGAATTGTGACCAGCCATGCCGCTGCTATGTCGCCCGCTAATTGCCAACGCACCGACTTAATTCTAAACGCCGCACCCGCGCCCAACACCGAACTAGAAGCCACTTGCGTGGTAGAAGTTGGGTACCCCGTCAACACCGTGGTTAAAGCCACTAACGTCGAGACGGTTTGACTGCCGAAACCATGGATCGGGCGCACGCGGTAAAGTCCATAACCCAACGTTCTAATTGATCTCCATCCGCCCACGGCCGTGCCCAGCGCCATGGTCAAGGCCGCGGAAAACTTTACCCAATGGGGCACGGCGCTGCTTGCGGAAAAACCCGGAATCCGCAAAGCATATAAACTCAAAACCATAATGCCCATTGCCATTTGCGCGTCGTTGGCCCCGTGCACCAGGGACTGGCTGAGGGAAGAGATTACCTGCATGCGGTTAAAAAATAAGTTGGCTCGCGGGCTGGCCCATTGGGAAAGAAAAAACGTTATTTTTGTAAACAGGTAGGTGATGCAAAACCCGATGAACGGCGAGATCAACATAATGGCGATTATTTTTAAAACTCCGGGCCAATGAACAGCCGCAGCCCCGCAGGCCTTGACCACCGCGCCTATCAGGCCGCCGATTAAGGAGTGGGAACTGCTGGCAGGGATTCCGGCAAACCAGGTGAAAAGGTTCCAGGACACCGCGCCCAAAAGCGCCGCGATCAACACGCTCGCGCCGGATCCAAACGCGGCTAAAAGTTCGGGGTCCACAATATTTTTAAGTATGGTTTTAGCCACGTTCGTTCCCAAATAATAAGCCCCGATATAGTTGCACACAGCCGCCATAATGAGCGCCAGTTCCGGGGGCAAGGCGCGCGCTGAAACTACCGTTGCGGTTTGGTTAGCGGAATCGTTGAACCCATTGGAAAAAACAAAAAAAAGCGCCAGTCCAACGGTGAATCCAACCGTTGCAAAATTATGCTCCATGCGCGCGCAAAAAAAATGAAACCATTGGTAAGAGTTATCATATCAATTCCCTTGAACGCTTAGCAATGAATATGTGTCGTCCATTATACCCGAAATAAAATATTATGCAAAAATTGTGCTTG
>JAHFBY010000141.1 GCA_023249835.1 Elusimicrobiota bacterium
TAAATAACGCGATTAATGCTATTGTTGCGCACGGTTTGCGCGGTCGCTCGCGTGCGGATCACTGGAATGTTGAGCCGCCGGTATATTGTCCAAGCGATCCAATGGGTAGAACCGGTATGCGCCACTAAAACGTCGGGCTTAACCTTTAAAGTGTGGTATGCAATTGTCATGAGGTTATAGACCGCGTCCCAACTTTTTCGTCCGGCAATGGGGATTACCCGCATCCCATCGTTTAAGGCTTTTTTGTGCGAGAGCGAATCTTTTTGACAAGCCAGCCAAACTTCGTGGCCCAAATTTTCGTGGCTGTTCATGCAGTCAAAAGCATAAGACGCCAGAGCGCTCCACCACGGTATATCAATTAAATGCAAGATCCTCATGTTTTTAGATATTTCCTGCAGGCGCTTACCACCATGTCGCTCGTGATCTTTTTCATGCATTCAAAATGTTCCAGCGGGCAGCGGTTTCCCCCGTGTAAGGCGCAAGGCCGGCACTCCAAATCCACTTGCACAACCGCACTCTGATCGCCATAGGGGAAAAATCCCAGCTCCTTGGTGGTGGGGCCAAAGATCGCCACCACCGGCACTTTATAGGCGCAGGCGATGTGCATGGGGCCCGAATCGTTGGTCAGAAATAACGCGCAGCGCTTGATCATGCGCGTTAAGGTCTTTAAATCGGTTTGGGCGCAGAGGTTCACGGTTTTGTCTTTGCGCTTAATATTTTGGTAGGTTTTATCCACCGCCTCTTGGTCCGCGCGACCGCCAAAGAGGATGAGGGTTGAACCTGTTTCCTCAATTAACTTGTCCGCCACCTCCGCAAACCGTTCGGGCAGCCAGCGCTTGGTCCGCCAGACCGATCCCGGGTTCATGCCGATCCAGTTTCCCCGGCTCGGGATTTTGTGCGCACTTAAAAAATCGTCCAGCAATGGATCGTTTTTGTCATCCGGTAGGGAGAGCTCGGGCTTGACGCCGCTGATGCCAATGACCGACAATAGCTTCATGTTTCGTTCCGCGTCGTGCGTCCCCCACTCAAAGGGCACGACGTGGGTGAGAAAAAATTTCCCCTGGCTACGGCTAAAACCAATGCGTTGGGGCACGCGGGCCAGCCAAATTAAAAACGCGCTGCGAAACGACCGGTGCGGGATGATCGCGGTGTCGTATCGTCCTTTCAAGCGCTGGGACCATTTCCATAGCGACCTGCCGCTTCTCTCAGCGCCGCGCTTGTCAAAGACCAAGACTTGGTCCACTTGTTTATTCCCCTCAAAAATGTCTTTGGTCTGGGGCGTGCAGAGCACCGTGATTTGAGATTTGGGCAGGGATTGTTTAATGGCGTCGAACAACGGAGTGGTGAGCACGGCGTCGCCTAAAAATGCGGTTTGCACCACCAAAATGTTTTGCGCGGAAATTTTCGCGCGGCCCAGGGTTTCGAGCGCGTCCAAATAACGGTCCACGGTGTGGCGGTCCAACTCCGGGCTTTGGATGCGGCGGGAGACAAACATCCTGCGGATCCAAGCCGCTTTTTTGTAGCGCAGGACTTGGCCGGCGCCCGAAAAAAACGAGATCAGGCGCGACCGCAAATTAGCGTGCAAATCAATAACTGTGGTAAATCGCTCTTGGCGCACCCGCTGGATGAAGCGCCATACGCTTTCCCCTTCGGCCAACTTTAAAAGCAAGTCGATGTTGGGGTTTCCTTCCAGGATCCCAGCGTATTTTTCTTTGACCGCCACGGTCACTTTGCAGCCGGGTTTGAGTTCCTTTAAGTTGCGGTAGACCGGAGTGGTGAGGATGATATCTCCTAAAGAGGAAAAGCGAATAACCAAAATATTTTCCATTTTATAGGTAGGCCGCTAATTGTTCCATGGTCTTTTCCGTGGCTTGGCCAAAGAAACTTTCTACCGCGCGTTTAGCGTTAGCCCCCAGTTTTAGAGCGCGCGCAGGCTGCTCTAAGAGCGTGAGGACCGTTTCCCCCAGTTCGCGGGAATTTTTAACTTGCAGCGCCGCCCCTTTGGCCAGCAGCATCTCGGCAGGCTCCTGAAAATTTTCCATGTGCGGTCCAAACAGGATCGGTTTGCTAAACCAGGCAGGCTCAATGGGGTTTTGTCCGCCGTGCGGGATGAGCGAACCGCCAATAAAGACCAGGGTGGCTTGGGCGTAAGCTTGCCAAAGGTCTCCGAAACTGTCCCAAATTATGATCTCGGCTTCTCCTTCTTGGGTCTTTAAGCGCGAGCGCGCGTTTTGGGAAAAGATGTACTTTTGTATTTTTGGCAAGTTTTCAAAATGGCGGGGCGCAAAGATCATCCGCAGTTCCGGCTTTTTAGCGCGCGCAGCAAAATAGGCGTCCAGGACGCTTTTTTCTTCCCCTTCCCGAACGCTGCCGCATACGAGCAAAGGCGAGTTCGGCGCTGCGGCGGCAAGGCCAGCTTTTTCCGGGACCAAGTCCCAGGGCAGAAAATCATACTTTAAGTTGCCGGTAACCCTAATTTTGTCCCGGTCCATGCCGATGCGTCCAAACCGTTCGCCGTCCATTTTTTCGCGCGCGCAAACAAAGTCAACGTGTTCCATGAGCGGTTGGCTCCAAAACGGAACCAGTCCGTAGCGCCGGGCGCTTTTTTGGGAAACGCGGCCGTTAACGATGACGATCCGGGCGCCCGCTCCTTTGGCGAACCGCAGCCAGTTCGGCCAAATTTCTGATTCCAACAAGATGAGCAATTGAGGGCGCAATTTGCGTAAAAATGGACCCATCACCCAGGGCAAATCCATCGGCGCCAAAGCTATGTTGGGGCACAACTGCATGCGCCGCGCCTCTTTAATGCCGCTCACGGTGGTAGAGGTGAAATAGATTGAGCGTTCGGGATATTTTTGTTTGAGCGCGCGAATTAAGGGGTAAGCGCCGCGGCATTCTCCCAGGCTGGCCGCATGGATCCAAATTGGCTGCGTTGGGGTCAAATCTGTTTTTACCCGACCGAGCCTTTCTTCTAATCCATCGAAAATTTCCGCGCTGAAGCTTTTCGGGTAGCGAATGAACAGGGACAAAAGGATAAAGGGCGAAAATAAGACCATGCCGCAGCTATAAAAGAGGAAGATCAGCGGAGCGCAGAGCGGGCGCACTTGCGCGAAAATTTTGTCCGCGCTGGCGGTGGCAGAGTTTAATTCCCCCGCCAGTTCAACGGATTTAGCGTCAATTGAATCCTCTTTTTCCACCTGCACCGGCTGGCCGTAGCAAAAGACGAAATGGTTGAAAGGCATGGGTACCCAGTAATCGTCCCACCCGCGAAAAATAAGTTTGCGCTTCACTGAGCAGCTCACCGGCAAAATAGGTTTGCCGGTTTTTTGCGCGATGTAAAGGATTCCCGGAGCCACTGTTTTTTGCGGTCCGCGGGGACCGTCTGGAGTCATGGCCACTTGCCGGCCAAGGTCTAAGATGCGTTTAAGTTCAACTAAGGCTCGGGCGCCGCCGCGCGATGATGAGCCCCGCACCGTGAGGTTTCCGGAGAGGTGCACGACCCGGGCGATATATTCTCCATCTTTACTTTGCGAGATGAGGTTACTGATCCCTTTGTTGCGATGGGCCCAAGGAATGAGCAGTTGGCGTCCGTGCCAAAAGGAATTAATGTAGGAGGTTTGTTTTTTTTCTAAGGTCTCTTTGACTTGCGGGTTAAGCCAGGTGCTTTTAGAGGTGATCCCAACAAATTTTAGGTACAGCCAGGCAAGGCGCGGTATGAGGGAAGCCTCCCCTGAAGGGGACGAAGTCTCACTCCGTGAAACGGTCCCCACAGGGGGCTCATCCTTTAGGAAACTTTTGCATGTTTCTTCGCGTGACTCATCCAGAAACAGCAGAAAGCGCTGGTAAATTGTGGGAAAATCACCCCGTCCTCATTCATAATAATGTCCGCTTTACCTGAATCCAGTTGTGCTAAAGTCAGTTTGAGGAGTTCTTGACTGATCGGGGCGCTCGCGGAAAGTTCGCAGTTGTCCTCTTTGCATTCCTCTTCGATTAAACGCAACACAAAATTATTGCACTGTTCCAAAGATTCTCTGGCTACAGCCTGCAGCAGCGACTCCCAGACCAGATCATTATTAAGCCTGGCCTGTTCCAGGTTTTGTTCAATGCCGATGCCGATAGTGCTAATGATCACCGAAAGAGTGATCGCCTGTTTGGACGCTCCTTGCCACAGGGGTTCAAGCGGTTCGGGGGTTTCTGGCTTAGAATAGGAAACGTAGAGGGATGAGGGGACGATTTTATCCAAACTCTTATTGATCGCTTCGTCTACCTTTTTTTCCAGCTCTTCTTCGCTCAGATGCGCCTCTGCGGGGACGCGCTTTTTCGCTTCGCGGAACGCATAGGACGGACGGATATTGATGCGGTACTTCTTAATTTTTTTGATCATTTATTAACGATTTCGCCGTTCACTGCCACGGGTAAGGTCGCAGATTCAGGGGTGGTCAACACTTCGCTGACCGCGCTCTTTTGAATCCGAGCTTTTACGTTTTCTGATAACTTGATGTCCAGGTTAGATTCGCCCACGCCTACAATCACGGCGTAGAAGCCCGAAGAGGTGATGATCCGGTCCCCTTTTTTTAATTCGTTGATCATTTTTTTCAGCGCCTTAGCTTTTTGATTTTGCGGGCGGATCATCAAAAAGTAAAAGAAGATGAGGAAGACCACGAACAAAGGTATCGGGTGCATGAAAAATGGAACTTCCGGCTGCGCCTTAGCCGCTGTCGCAACGCCTTCTGCATAAAGTAATGAAATCATAATTTCCTCCTTGAATTTTTTACTATTATATCAAAATTTTTCACTAACCTACTAAACCCTAAACACCCTAAACGACTCTAAATCATCAACCAGGAAATTCTCTTTTGTCTGGAACTTATTTCTTTAATATTCATCTATATGTTCGTAAACTATGGTCTTAAGCATCGTTTGATAGCCCAGGCCGCGTTTCATTGCCTTTTGTTTTAATTTATCTACTAAAGCAGGGTCTATAAAAATAGACGTTAGTTTCTGTTTCGATTTTGGGCTAAGAAGGATCCCTGACCCGCTGCGAGACAGATCCTCCCCTAAATCTTTACGCAGGAATTCAGAGACTTGAGTATCTTTAATGCGAGTTTGTTTTATACGTTTCATAACGTTTTTGCTCCTTCTGTCTCATTTTTCTACAAGAAATGGGTCTTATTTTTTCACTTCTCGTTGTGAATATAAGCGCAAGATCACGGTCCTTCCAATCTGTTCCAAGTAACAAGTATCGGTTTTCGGCATGTTCAGGTTCAATAATTTTGCCTTCAAAAATATACTCATTGCTGAATATGCTCTCAATCTCCTGCCACTCAACACCGTGTTTATGATTTTTGTTCTTATTTCCTGAATCCCAGTCAAAGTTGTCTGGTTCCGGATCAAAGTTAGTTAACCAACACTGCATTTCAATATCAGCAATTAGTTTCACTGATTTCTCCCAGAGTTATTATACATATGTATTATATATATGTCAAGGTCCAGCTTCACTTGCGCAGCAGTTCTAGACGTGGTAATTTACTATCCAAGTAGGGCATTCGTAATTGTTGGCTCTTCAATTAACTGTCGGTCAATGGGGTGATTTTGGCGTGCGGGTAGTAAAATTCTAAGATCTTTTTATAGCTGGCTTTTTGTTCGGCCATGCCCTTGGCTCCTTCCTGGCACATACCTACCCCGTGTCCCCACCCTTTTCCTTTCATGCGGTAGCCGCCTTTAACTTTTCGTAAAGATGTGATGTAGGTGGACTTCACTTTACGGCCGCCAAGGGCTAAACGAAAATGGCTGCCCAAAAGTTTAGTTTCGCCTCCCCCATGTTTGATCGTAATCAGATGAAC
>JAHFBY010000142.1 GCA_023249835.1 Elusimicrobiota bacterium
GGGAATTTCTTTAGGCGGGCTCAGTCTGCTCTTTTTTACTTTTCTTATTCCTGCGCCCTGGGTTTTGGGTATCTATTCCATAATTTCTACGCTTATTCACCGCCAAATCAACCGGCGCGTCTATGCTCGGACTCTGGAACAAAAGGCGCTGCGCGCTTTAGAAAAGGTGTTGCCGCAATTGAATTTAAATCAATTGAACGATCTTTCTTTGCCTTTGCCTGAATCAATAACAGCAAATGATGCATTTATCCTGAACTTGCGTATGCTCCAGCTCATTCGTCAGTCCGAATCAGCGCTCATCTTGCAAGCGCCGGCAGCCACGGATAACACAACGCTCAGTATTGATGAACTGCAGTCCATTTCCGGTTATTTGTCCGGATCAGATCTGGCGCAACGGGTTTTAGCCATGCGCCAATTATACGACCGCGATGAGCGGGCCGCGCAATCATCTCTGCAGGCTTTTGCCCGCCAACTGTTTTTAGCCGGCGGCAGGGCAGAGGCGTTAGATCCCACGCCTTCCCGGTTTGCCGAGGTATGGCAAGCGTATGCCGGTTTTCTAAATTTAGTGCGGCCCCAATCCCAAACTCGAGCGGAGCATAAAGCCGCGGCTTTAGAGTTGTGGAAGCAAGGAGGTGAACAGGTCAAAGGTTGGGCGGAAGGAAACATAAGAAAAATTGCTGATTTTAACCAGGGCAACGAGGTTTATATCCATGACTTATCGCTCCTTTCGCACAACTCTTTGTCCTTGCTAGCCAAACAAATCCAAGCGATTTATGCCAATCCCGCGGTAGGGGAGGAGGTTCGTCCGGCAATATTGTTGTTCACTAATCAGGCGAGTTTAGACAAAAAGTTATTGATGGACCGGTTAAAGGACGAATTTAACGTAAGCGAGGCGGAACTGAATGCGGTTTTTCGCGCTGACTTTGCAATGCACGTTATTACCGGCGGAGATTTAAAGCAAAAAGTAAGCCCGTTGATCGAGGTACAAATGGAGGCGTTGAACAAAAAAGTGGAGGAGCGCTTGCGCGCGCTAAATTTCGTTCGCGCTGGGCCAGGCGCTATGAACCTGTTTACGGAACAGTTAATTTTTACCGCCTCTGAACAGTCCCGCTTAAATATAAATATTTTGAGGATCGTATCTGAAACACAAATCGTAAACGTCAGTTATGCGTTATCGGGAATGTTGGCCGGCGTTGCGTTGTATTCTATGCAGCAGTAGTGTGAAACTTACGGAGGGGGAGCGCCGACCCGTCATTCCCCGAAGGGGAATCCAGTGACTTTAAATCGTTTAAAGACGCTGGATCGCCCTGCGGGCGATGACAAAACGGGTTGTGACACAGTCTCAAACTTATGGAGGGGGAGCGTCACTTTCTTATAAAGTTGAGGAAGTGACATCGCCCCCTCTAAAAACTTACGGAGGGGGAGAGATTCGAACTCTCGGTACCGATTAAAGTACACACGCTTTCCAGGCGAGCCGTTTAAACCACTCACGCACCCCTCCACTAACGGCATTATATCAATTCGGAAGGGATCCGTAAATTTTTAAGTGCTGCCAAAAAGTTTAGCGAACCAACTTTTTTTTGTTTTGTTTTGAGCAAACTGGGTCTGTGCTGCAACAAGTTCAGGAGTAGCCGCTGTTTGGGGAACAGTTGCCAAAGTAAAGGAAAATGTCGCGCCTTCTCCTGGTTCGCTATGCATATACATCGTTCCTTTATGCATCTCTACGATTGCTTTTGCAATAAATAGCCCTAACCCTGTGCCCGGCGAATCGGATTTCTCTTTTTGCGTGATTTGGTAAAAACGTTGGAAAAGGAGGTTAAGTTTTTCTTTTGGTATTCCCGGGCCGGTGTTATGCACAAAAACCTGTACAGCGCGCAATTCCACCATGCTCGTGCTGATTGTAATTGTCCCTTTTTCAGGAGTGAATTTAATGGCGTTAGAAATAAGGTTAACCAAAACTTGATTGATCCGGTCGGGGTCTGCCATCACTTGACGTATTTTTTGGTTCTTCGTTAAAGTTAGGGTTATATTTTTTTTCTTGGCCCACGGTTCAAGGCTGGCGGCGCATTCGCTTAAAAGCGGTTCAATGTCTAAAGGGACGGGCGTAACCGACATTTTTCCCGCAGAAACTTTCGAAGAATCTAGAAGGTCGTTGATCAAGCGGTTTAACCGGTCGATGTTGCGGTTGGCAATGTTGAGCAGGTTACTTTGTTCTTGGTTAAGTTCGGCAAAAGTGGAGAGCGACACTTTGATCGCGGTTAAAGGCGAACGCAATTCGTGCGTTACGTTCGATAAAAAGTCGTCTTGCATGGACTGCAGCTCTTTTTGTTTAGCCAAGTCGTTTAATATTGACACTACGCCCACAATTTTTCCTTCCGGGTTTTGTACTGTGGCCATGCTGTTGCGTATGGTTTGCTCGTAAGAGGCGTTGCTGTTAACTTCAATTTCTTGTGAACTTTCTTTAGTTAAGGGTTGGCCTAACCCTTTGGCCAGGGCAATGGTCAGCTCAATGTTGGATCGCTCGCCAATGTTTAAACCTTTGACGTCAGAAAATTTAGAGCCATAAATTTTTTCTGCGGCCGGGTTCATCATTATAATTTTGCCCGCGTCGTCCACCATGATTACGCCGTCGGCAATTCGGTTTAACACCGATTGCGTGCGGACGTGTTCGTTTTGGACCGTTTCTTTTTCAGTTTCCAGTTTTTGGGTGGCAAGCTGGACGTGAGTTTCAATGTCTTTTTCTAACTGACGATAGATGATCTGGAACAGTTTTTCTTGATCTTCTTTCTTAGGGGTCGATTTTTTCACCACTTCCCAGAGCATGCTGTCTAGCGGCATCCTTTCTATCGAATTGATCATCGCCGTGGAGTCTTCCGCGGCTAAAGTTTCCGGGCCGGGCGTTAAACCCTGCTCTTTGCCCTCTTCAACTCTGGCGAATATCGCAGAGTCAGGTTCAATATGGCAGATCTTTTCTCCGTTAAAGAAGCGGCGCACATCTTCAATATTTTTAAATTTATCAGGACGGTTCGTAAAAAGTTTATAGAAGGAAATAAGCTCTTCCTCGATTACGCCATTTTTAAATATAATTCCGCAAAGTTGAAATTTCGCTAAACATTCGCCGATAATGTTCGGAAGTGAACCGGGGTTGGGGATTTGCGATCCGTTGATGAGAAGTTTGTTGTCCACCAAACTTAAAAATATTTCCTGGTCAATTTTTAGAGAATTGTTTAAAAGTTGGTAAGACTCTTTGATGGACTCTAAAACTAAAGGATGTTGTAGCGGGTATAAACTGACCCTGCTTATTGTTTTGGCAAGGGCGGTTAAAAAATTAATGAACTCAGTGTTTTTTGAGCTTTCGGTGAACAGTTCCATATTTAGAGTTATTGTTCTGCGGGTAAAAAAAGCTGGATTTCGATCCTGCGGTTACGTTCGCGGCCTACTCGGGTGGAGTTATCAGCTATGGGCACTTCCGATCGTAACCCTTTAACAGCAACCATTTCTTTGTTCAGTGCCCCTTCTTTAACTAAGTAGCTAAACACCCGCCAGGCATAGTGACTGGAATGCGATTTGGACTCTTTGCCGGATTTCATGGATTCAACGTGTCCGATCACTGTAACTTTGGCGCCGGGCGCTTCGCGCAAGGTTCGGGCTAGGGGTTCCAGTAAAATTTTTGCCTGCGGTAGGAGCGGGGACCCAAAAGTGGCGTTTGCGCCAAACAAATCTATAATTGAAATGATGGAGGTCATCTGAAAATAAGACATGGTTTTCTGGTTGGAGGAGCGTTGATTGGTTGGCAGCGCCCTGTCCGGTTCAGAAACTTTTGTCTGCGACTTAGTAATATTTTTAGAGGCAACCGGCGGCGGGCTTGAGGATAAATCGGCTTGGTTTCCTTCCGAGCCGCTTTGCGATTGAACAATTGCCAGTAAAGCTGTCGGCGGGGAACTGCCCGGGTTTCCTGCCAAATCTTTAACTAAGAGTTGCGCCGTTATTTTTGAAAGGTTGTAGTTCAATTTTTGCTCTTTTGTGGTCCAGGTTTGGGGCAACGCTTGGGTAGAATGGTCAACGTAGATTTCGCGCTTGTCCTCATCGGTTAACGAAAGGGTCCATTCCGCAATGCCGGACAGGTCTACGGCAGAAAAATTGAACGCGGCCGGTTGCATCAAACCCTCTTTAATAAAAATATATTCCGAGGAACAATCTATGGAAACTGTAGGCGGGGTTATGTCTAAAATAATGCCTAAGTGCGGGGATTGTACCTTGTCCCCGTTTTTTAGCCAAACTTTAATGGTGGCGTCATAAGCCCCTTCTAGCGAGGGAGCGCCAAAATCGTCCAGCCCGTCCCAATGAACCGATTCGGGCACTTTTTTTAGTCCGGAAATAGTTTTACGAACCACTCCGGTGGCGTCTCGGAACTGGATTTCCCAGGTAGAGACATTTTTAACGTTGTCCGTATTGATTTTAAAGTTGATGGAGTCTTGTTTGCCGTCTGCGTTGGGAGAGAAAAAAATAACGTCAGGGTCCAGCGTCGCAGAGGCCTCTTTTTTGGCAGAGGCGTTCAGCGCAAAGAAGTGCAGCGTCAAGAAAGAAAGGACCAGCGTTTTATTTTTCAAATTCTAAAAACTTACGGAGGGGGCGCCGCTTTCTTATTTTTTAAGGAAGCGGCATCATCCCCTCTAGAAACTTACGGAGGGGGAGCGTCACTTTCTTATAAAGTTAAGGAAGTGACATCGCCCCCTCTAAAAACTTACGGAGGGGGAGAGATTCGAACTCTCGAGACCCTTTAAGAGGTCTACCAGTTTTCGAGACTGGCCTGATCAACCGCTCCAGCACCCCTCCCCTAATAAACCAATTCACACAAGGTAAAGATTGATTGTAACACTCTTCTGTTATGATTTCAACTTCATTAATAGTTTACTTAAATTTAATTCTGCGTTTTTGTCCTCGGGGTCCAACTCAAGCGCTTTGCGCAAATAGGAAACCGCTTTTTCAATCTGGTTTTGTTGAGCGTAAAGAACAGCTAAATTGTTGTAGGCAAGCGGCAGGTTTGGATTTTTGCGAATGGCTTCTTCGTAAGCGTTTTGAGCTTGTTCCATTTGGCCGTTACCGTGGTAAATTAATCCGATGTTGTTGTATGCGTCCGCGGATTGGGGATTAAGTTCCAGCGCTTTTTTAAAATAACTGAAAGCCGTTTGGGGAAGGTTTAGTTCCTTTAACAAAACTCCCATGTTGTTATAACCTTTAGCGTAGTTGGGTTCAAGTTTTATTGATTGGGCGAACATCTCTTTAGCTTTTAATTTGTTATTCCTTTGATAGTAGAGTTCTCCTAAACTGTTGAACGCGCGCGCGTTGCCGGAATTGAGCGTAACCGCTTCCTGCCAAAGGGACATGGGGTCTTGATAAAGTTTCGCGCGCAAATAAGTTTTCCAAGAAAAAATGAGGAACGTTCCAACCGCAGCCGCGCCTAGAACAAATTTTAGCCCGGACCGGTTTTTTTCCGTTAAGCGCTCTTTAAGTTTAATGATCAGCAAACCCAATAAGCCAAAGGTTCCGACCGCGGGCAAGTATAGCCGCCGTTCGGTCATTGCGTCTCTAATTGGAAAAATTGAAGAAGTGGGTCCTAAAACAATAAAGAACCAACCCGCAAAGAAGATAACCGGGATTTTCCACTGCGGTTGTTTTTTTATAACGATTAATCCGCCGGTCAGCGCAAAAAACCAGCCGATGAATGAGAATAGAAATCCGGGAGATTGCAAAGAAACAATAGGTTTAATGAGGTGGTCAATAGTTTGGCCCATAGGCACCGCTAAAAGCAGGGCGTAC
>JAHFBY010000143.1:0-1131 GCA_023249835.1 Elusimicrobiota bacterium
TCGCCATTTTTAAAGCGGGTTCAGAGCTTGCGGAGTCGCGTTCCCTGATCTTGGCGGACACGAAGTTCGAGTTTGGTCTGCGCAAGATCGACGGCAAAGAGCGCATCGTTTTGATCGATGAATGTCTCACCCCGGACTCTTCCCGCTTCTGGGAAGCCGCGGATTATAAAATCGGCGCTTCGCCCGCTTCCATTGACAAACAGTTCGTGCGCGATTATCTGGACAAGGTTGGTTTTAACCGCAAACCGCCCGCGCCCGCGCTGCCGGAAGAAATAGTTTCTAAGACGCGCGCCAAATATTTGGAAGCGTTTCGGCGCATCACGGGCTTTAAGGAGTTGGCTTAGTTGCCTAGCCTGACCGCGGCGGCCCGAACGGTCGTCATCGAAGTTTATTCCACGGACGCGCTGGAAATGGCGCGCGAGAAGGCTTTGGTCAATGCCGTTTTTCGCCGCGGCGGTTTAAAAGCGTTGGCTTGCCAACGCGTCTGCCGGATATACCAGTTGACTGGGAACTGGCTGGACCAAGATCCTCAGCGCATTGCCAAAGAGCTGTTGTGCGATGCTGTGGTGGAAAATTTCGCCATTGATGCACGCCCTGAACTTAAAGGCCGCCTGTTCGCCGATATTTGGTATAAGCCCGGCGTAACAGATCCGGTGGGCGACAGCGTGGTTAAGGCGATCGCAAGTTTAAGCATCTCCGGCGTGCGCAGCGCGCAAGCGGGAAAGCGGGTTGAAGTGCGCGCCGCGTCATCCGTAAAATCAGTGCCCTCCGGCCTAGTGCGTAAACTTGCGGGATTGTTGGACCGCGAGATGTTAAACCCTTTGGTGCAGGAATGCAAACTAATTCTACCGTGACTTTAAATGCGCCTTTGGAAAAAACTCGCGAAATCCCCATCGGGACGCTGGACGACGCTGAGCTCCTTAAGCTTTCCGCGGAAAGGCTTTTGTCCTTTTCCTTGGAAGAGTTAAAAACAATTCAGGCTCATTTTAAATCTTTGGAGCGGGAGCCGCGCGACATTGAGCTGGAAACCCTGGCGCAAACGTGGTCGGAACATTGCAAACATAAAACGTTTAAGGGCGTCATTGACTTTGAATTCATTTCCGAGTCCGGAGAAAAAACTAGCCGGGTGTA
>JAHFBY010000143.1:1141-5802 GCA_023249835.1 Elusimicrobiota bacterium
TGGGCGCTGGCTTTTAAAGCTGAGACCCACAACCACCCTTCCGCTTTGGAGCCCTACGGCGGCGCGGGCACGGGACTGGGCGGCGTGATCCGGGACATCTTAGGCGCGGGGTTGGGCGCCAAGCCCATTTTAAATACCGACGTCTTTTGCGTGGCGGACTATTCCAACCCCAAGAAAAAAAATAAACGGGTCAAAGGCGTGCTGGAGCCCAAGAGGGTTTTAGAGGGAATCGTAGCGGGCGTGCGCGATTACGGCAACCGCATGGGAATCCCCACGGCTAACGGGGCCGTGGTTTTTCATAACGGCTATTGGGCGAACCCCCTGGTCTTCTGCGGCACCGTGGGCCTTTTGCCCAAGACCAAGATCAATAAGCTCGCCCAGCCCGGAGACCTGATCGTATCTATTGGCGGACGCACGGGCCGCGACGGCATCCACGGCGCGACTTTTTCTTCCCTAGCTTTGGAAGAGGGGATCAGTGCCAGCGTGGTTCAGATCGGCAACGCGATCGTGGAGAAAAAAGTTTTGGACGTTTTGATCAAAGCCCGGGACCAGGATTTGTATCACGACTTAACTGACTGCGGCGCCGGCGGCTTTTCTTCGGCCGTGGGCGAACTTGCAGGAAAAATCGGAGTGAAAGTGCATTTGGAAAAAGCCGCGCTCAAGTACGAGGGGCTCGAGCCTTGGGAAATTTGGCTGTCGGAATCACAAGAGCGCATGGTTTTGGCTGTGCCCGGTTCCAAATGGAGCGAGTTGGTAAGGTTGTGCGAGTTGGAAAACGTGGAGCATTCCCTCATCGGGGAGTTTACGCAAAGCGGACGTTTGCAAGTGTTATATAAAAAAGAGTTGCTATGCGATTTGGATTTGGATTTTCTCCACAATGGCTTACCGCGCGTGCGTAAAAAAGCGGTATGGAAAAACAGCCGGCCTGTGGCGCTTAAGTTTCCCACGTTAACCGCGAAAAAAATTGGCGATACCGTTTGCAAGCTGCTGTCCCATCCCAACATAGGTTCCAAAAAATGGATCGTCCAGCAATACGATCATGAAGTGCAGGGCAAGAGCGTGATCAAACCCTTTACGGGTTTGCGCCAAAACGGACCCAACGACGCCTGCGTGCAGCGCGTGCATTTGGATTCATGGAAAGGTTATGCCGTTGCATGCGGCATCAACCCTTTTTACGGGGAAAAAGACCCCTACCTTATGGCCGCGCACGCGATCAACGAGGCTCTGCGCAATGTTTATGCGGTGGGAGGCAGCGTTAAAAACTGCGCGATCCTGGACAATTTCTGTTGGGGAAACATTCACGATCCGGAAGTTTTGGGCGGGCTCGTGCGCGCTTCGCAAGCTTGCTATGACTATGCGTTGGTCTACGGCATCCCCTTTATTTCCGGCAAAGACAGTTTGAACAACACCTGGCGTACGCCCCAGGGTAAAATTCATTCCATTCCGGGAACGCTCCTCATTTCTGTGATTAGCGTGATAGATGACGTTCGTAAATGTTTAAGCATGGAATTTAAAAAACCGGGGAACCTGATCGCTGTCTTAGGACAGACTCAAGAGGAGTTTGGAGGCTCTCATTTCAATCAGATATTTGGACTTAAGTCAGGCGCGGTGCCCGCCATTCATCCCCAGAACTCCAAAACGCTATTTGCTGCGTTGGCCAATGCAGTGGGCGCGGGGGCGTTGGCCTCGTGTCACGATTTAGCGGAAGGCGGTTTGGCGGTCGCATTGGCAGAAATGGCGCTGGCCGCGAACTTAGGAGCAGACGTATCGTTTCCTCGCAAGGTTGAAGCGAACGCAAAAAATGATTTCCTTTCCTTTTTATTTTCTGAGTCCGCACCGCGATGGGTCATTGAATTCGCGCCCGGAAAAAAAAAGGTTTTAGAGGGTATTTTTTCAAATTTGCCCTGGCAAGTGATTGGCAAGGTCACCGTAGCGCCGCGGTTAAAAATCAGCGGGCCCCAGGGCGCGGTGCAGTTGCCCGTTGTCGAGCTGCAACAGCATTGGAACAAGTTTTCAGATTCGCATAGGAAAAAATGACACATGCCCTAGTCTTAAGAACAGCCGGCACTAATTGCGATGAGGAAACTATGCACGCTTTAAAGATTTCTGGGGCGAGCGCGGATCTAAAGCATGTGCAAGAAATTTATCGCGAGCCCGAGCTCTTGCACCGTTACGCTATCATGGTTGTCCCCGGAGGTTTTTCCTACGGCGACGACATTGCCGCTGGAAAAATATTAGCCAATGAATTGCAGTATAAATTGGGCGCTGCTTTGCGCCAGTTTGTTGCCAACCGCAGGCTCCTCATCGGCGTGTGCAACGGGTTTCAAGTTTTGGTGAAAGCTAAGATCTTGCCGGCGGTCTCGGATTTGAGCGCGGGGCAAGACGCGACCTTGACTTTAAACAGCTCCGGGCGTTTCCAATGTCATTGGACGACTATAAAATGTGAAAAGTCTAAAGCTGCCTGGCTGAACAATTTACCCAAGACTTTTGAACTCCCCATTGCGCACGGCGAAGGCCGGTTCGTTGCCAAGGACAAGGACACCTTAGCTGCGTTGGAAAAAAATGGACAAGTGGTGTTTCGCTACCACGCATCTAACCCTAACGGCTCAAACCACGACATCGCCGGTATTTGCAACCCTGCGGGGAACGTCCTTGGGCTCATGCCGCATCCCGAACGATTTATCACAAAATATCAGCATCCCCTCTGGACCCAAGGTAAAATTGCCGACCCCACGCCGGGATTTAAATTTTGGCAAGCTGCGGTGGACTATGCGAAAGGAATTAAATGAACCGTTATCCCAAAGACTTTAAATTAAACGAGGCGATAGAGCTGTCTAAAGAGTCCCCTTTCTCCGACCTTCATGAAGAGTGCGGGGTCTGCGGCGTCATTGGCACGGACGAAGCCGCGCATTTGGTTTATCTGGGGTTGACCACGCTGCAGCACCGCGGCCAAGAGTCCGCGGGCATCGTCTCTTTTGACGGGCGTACCAACCGCCACGTGGGCATGGGCCTGGTCGCGGATGTTTTTCGCAAAGAAAACCTGGTTACTTTAAACGGCAACTGCGCCATTGGCCATGTGCGTTATTCTACCACCGGCAGCTCCAGCATCATCAACGCCCAGCCGTTGTTGGCAGGCACGCCTTACGGGGAGCTGGCGGTCGCGCACAACGGCAACTTTACCAACGCGCAGGAGATGCGCAAAAAACTAGAGCAGAGCGGCTCCATTTTTCAAACCACCACAGACACTGAGGTGATCATGCACTTGATCGCAAAGTCCGGGGAAAAGAACTTAATCGCGGCTATTCGCAGCGCTTTAGCTAAAGTGGAAGGCGCTTACTCTTTGCTCTTTGCCGTAAAAAGCAAGAACAAGCACGGAGGGGAAGGTACTTTGATCGGGGTCCGCGACCCTTTGGGTTTCCGGCCTTTGGTGCTGGGAAAATTAAATAAATCCTGGGTGTTCGCCTCGGAGACTTGCGCCTTTGATTTGTTGGGCGCTTCCAGCGTGCGCGAAGTGGCTCCCGGCGAAATGGTGATCATTGAAAAAGGCAAAGAGCCGCGCAGCCTGCCTTTGACCGACCGCATGCCCAAAAAATCAGCCTTCTGCATATTCGAATTCATTTATTTCGCTCGGCCGGACTCTAAAATTTACGGTCACAGCGTTTACGAGATCCGTCGCGAACTGGGCCGCCAGTTGGCGCGGGAAGCGCCCGCTCAGCAGGTGGACTGCGTCATTGCGGTGCCGGACTCTTCCGTGGTTGCGGCCATTGGTTACGCAGAGGAATCGGGTTTGCCCTTTGAGGTTGGTTTCATCCGCAGCCACTATGTGGGCCGCACCTTTATTGAGCCGTCCCAGCACATGCGCGATTTCCGCGTTAAAATGAAATACAACCCGATCAAAGAGAACCTCGCGGGCAAAAGCATCGTTTTGATCGACGACAGCATTGTGCGCGGCACTACCTCGCGCAAGCTGGTCCGCATGCTCTTGGCCGCTGGGGTCAAAGAGATCCACATGCGCATCTCTTCGCCGCCCATCACTGGGCCCTGCCACTATGGTATCGACACTCCCAATAAAGACGAGCTGATCGCGGCGCAAAAATCCATCAACGAAATTCGTAAATATTTGGGCGTTACCACTCTGCGCTACATGAGCATGGAAGGCTTGCTCAAGTCTGCCAAGAGCGGCAACTACTGCACGGGCTGTTTCTCCGGGAACTATCCCACGCGTTTGCCCGCGCGTAAAGGAGCTAAAGGCGAGATCGCGTTAAAATGTTGAAGATGAAAATGAAGAAGATCATTGATCAGGAAAAGTTTCAGGTCATTATGGAAAAAATCGTGGACCAGATCTATGCGGACCTGAGCCGTCCCAAAGGCAAGATGGATCCCAACTTATGCATCATCGGCATCCACAATTTGGGGGCTTTTTTGGCCCAGCGCATTGCCCAAGAGTTCACCGCAAAATTTAAAGCCGTTCCCTAAGTGGGTTCTTTGGACATCACGCTCTACCGCGACGACGTGAACGAGATCGGCAATCAGCCCTTGGTCAAAGAGAGCCACGTCCCTTTTGATATCGAAGGTAAAACCATTTTGTTGGTGGACGACGTCTTGTACACCGGACGCACTATCCGTTCTGCTTTGGACGCCATCTTAGAGCTGGGACGGCC
>JAHFBY010000144.1 GCA_023249835.1 Elusimicrobiota bacterium
GAATTCATGTTTTGCGCGGTTTCTCGCCCCACATCTTTACGCACAACATCTAACCCCAAAGGAATTGGCAACCGATACTTTTTATGCCACAGTTCGCCCAAATCACAAACCTTTGCGAGCCCGGAATCGCCATAGTTCATTTGTCCTTCGTGGATAACAACGCCTGCCTCCACAATTCCTTTTTTGACCGCTGCCATCACCTTAGTGAAATCCATAAACACCGGCTCAAAGGGCTCTAAAAAAATCCGGCTGAGCAAATGGGCAGTGGTGTAATGTCCGGGCATTGCAATTCGTTTGTTTTTTAGCGCGGCAATTTTTATATTTTCACGCGCGACCACAATCGGACCATAATTGCGGCCCACGCTTGCTCCCGTGGAAAGGATCCAATACTTATCATTTAAAAGCGGGTAGACCGCCGCAGAAATAGCGGTGATCCCCAAACGGCCTTTCATAGCCAAAACGTTCAAGCTCTGGATATCACGGACCACATGCTCAATGCGATACCCGTCCAACGACACCTTTCCTTTGGATAATCCGTAAAACATATACGCGTCATCCGGATCAGGGCTGTGTCCGATCTTTATGGATTTAATGGATTTTTTCATTTTTATAAGAATGCGTTTGCCGGGGGAGAGAATTGAACTCTCGACCTTTCGCTTATGAAGCGACTGCTCTAACCGGGCTGAGCTACCCCGGCGCATCCAATAGAGTATTTTATATCATTCTGAAAGGGGTATTCAACTATAAAAAAGAAGAATGAACAAAAATCATTTATTGCAATCGACTCTTTAAATTACGGCACTGTTCCGCTAAGGCTTGAGGCAACTGGTTCCCGAATATTTTTAACTACTCTTCTTGCGCTCTTTGCTCTTCTAACCACTCTTTTTTGTTGACAACAAATAATTGGTCCCAAACTCCCGGCCCCAAATTTAAACCGCTCAAATCAACATCTTTGACTTTGGGCAGTCCGCCTACCGGAGACTCAATAGCGTTTACCCGACCTTCGCAGCGCTGCAAAATCCATTCCAAAATACGTAAATTCTCGCCAAAACCAGGCCACAACAAATTATTTTTTTCATCCGTTCGAAACCAGTTCACATGGTAAATGCGCGGCGGACGCTGCATTTTTCTACCCATATTAATCCAATGCTCAAAATACTCGCCCATATTATATCCGCAAAAAGGAAGCATGGCCATGGGATCTCGCCTGACCTCTCCCACATTTCCAGTTTGCGCGGCCGTGCGCTCCGAAGCCATTGTGGCTCCCAAATAAACCCCATGGTTCCAACTAAACGATTCCATTACCAACGGAGCCACCCCAGCCCGCCGCCCGCCAAAAAGAATCGCGGAAATGGGCACGCCAAATTCGTTGTCCACTTCGCTTGACACGCAAGGGCACTGGCGGATAGAGGCCGTAAACCGGCTATTGGGATGGGCCGCTTTAACCAATTTACCGTCAACACCTTTCAACCCCGGAGTCCAAGGCTCTGCTTTCCAATCGAGCGCGCTGTCCGGCGCAGGATCGTCATGACCTTCCCACCACACAGTTCCGTCTTTTTTTAAAGCAACGTTAGTAAAAATCGTATTTTTGCCAATCATGCGCATAGCGTTGATATTAGATTTGGAATTGGTTCCCGACACTACGCCAAAACAGCCCGCTTCCGGGTTAATGGCGGAAAGGCCGCCTTGTTCATTAATATGAAGCCAAGCAATATCGTCGCCAACCGTCCAAATTTTATACCCTTTTTTTCGCAGGGTTTCAGGAGGAGTTAACATCGCCAAATTTGTTTTTCCGCAAGCGCTGGGAAACGCAGCCGCAATATAAAATTTTGTGCCGTCCGGCTTTTCCACACCCAGGATCAACATATGTTCAGCCATCCAACCCTCTTTGCGGCCCAAAGCGCTGGCAATGCGCAAAGCTAAACATTTTTTGCCCAACAGCGCGTTACCCCCATAACCTGACCCCACGCTCCAAATAGCGTTGTCCTGCGGAAAATGGAGGACGAGCCGGCGGTTGATATCTAAATCAGCTTTACCATGTAAACACTTAGTGTACACACCGTCTGACCCTAATCGATCAAGCGCTGCCTGACCAACGCGGGTCATGATACGCATATTAAGGGCCACGTAGACGCTGTCGGTTAACTCTACGCCAATTTTGCTGAACGCAGAGTGAACCGGTCCCATTGAAAAAGGTATGACGTACAGGGTTCGTCCGCGCATAGAACCGGCAAGAATTTTTACCGCTTTGGCATAGGCTTCAGAGGGGTCCATCCAATTGTTAGTTGGACCGGCGTCTTTTTGATTTTGGGCGCAGATATAAGTGAGGTTTTCAGTGCGGGCCACATCGTTGGAACTAGACCGATGGTAAAAACATCCTGGCAAAACAGCTGGATTTAACTTTACCAATTCACCGCTAGCCAAAGCTTCCGCTTCTAACCGCGTTTTTTCCGATTCCGAACCATTTAACACGCATATAGAATCAGGCTGGGCAAGGTTCGCAACTTCCAAAATCCAATCTTTTAGACTTGAATGGCTAATAAAAGGCTCAATCAGGGAAACATAATTTGGAGTCATTAATTAAATTTGTCAGATCGTAATTTTATCTTTGCCCATATAGGTTAAAAGAGGTTGCGGCACTGATACTGATCCGTCTTTTAATTGAAAGTTTTCTAAGATCGCGGCAAAGAGCCTGCCCACGGCAAGGCCGGAACCGTTTAAGGTATGAACCAGCTCTTTTTTTCCTTGCGCGTTTTTATACTTAATGTTCATACGCCTGGCTTGAAAATCAGTAAAACAAGAACAAGAGGAAATTTCCCGCCATCGGTTTTCTCCCGGCATCCAAACCTCAAGGTCATAGGTCTTAGCGGAGGAAAACCCAGTGTCCCCGCTGCAAAGAGAAATCACGCGGTATGGAACATTTAATTTGCGCAAGATCGCTTCTGCCTCGTTGGTTAAAGTTTCTAAATCCGCAAAGGAACGCTCAGGCGTTGTGAAATAGACCATTTCCACTTTATTGAATTGATGGTTGCGAATCAGTCCCTTGGTGTCTTTACCGTAAGAACCTGCCTCGCGCCGGAAACAAGCGGAATAGCTGACATATTTAAGCGGGAGATCTTTTTCTTCCAGCAGGTCATCGCGATGCAAGTTTGTCACGGTTACTTCCGCCGTAGGGATCAGGTACAAATCGTCTTGCGCTAACTTAAAAACTTCTTCGCGGAATTTTGGCAACTGGCCGGTACCCTGCAAAGATTTTGGATTCACCAGATAAGGCGCTAACACCTCCACAAACTGATGCTCGCGCACGTGCACGTCCAACATAAAACTGATTAACGCCCGTTCCAAACGCGCGCCATCGCTTTTAAGCACGCTGAACCTGCTGCCCGAAAGTTTTGCCGCGGCCGCAAAATCCAATATGCCTAACCGCTCGCCGATTTCCCAGTGCGCTTTTGGCGTAAAATCAAATAAGCTTTTTGTTCCCACTTCCCGCACCAATGGGTTGTCCGCTTCTGATTTACCGAAAGGAACAGAGTCGTCTAAGCGGTTGGGAATGCGCAAAGCCGCCGCTTCCATTATGGCGTTTAAAGGAGCAAGCTTTGCCTCCTTGTCCACCAGGTTCACTTTGAGGTTTTCTACTTCTTCCGCTAAAGCGGTAGTGTCTTCTTTAGCCATTTTTAATTTGCCAAACTCCGCAGCGATCTGATTTTTCCGCGTGCGCAAAGACTCTACTTCGCGCAAGAGCGAAAGTTCCTCATTTTGTAAACGAAAAAACCGTTCCAAATCAAACGGACCATCGCAGTCGTTCCAATCTTTCCAAGGATTAGACACGCCCCGACGCGCCAAAACGTCTTTAATATATTCCGGACTTTCTCTTAACTTTTTTAAGTCATGCATAACTTTTTATCCGCGAGAAAAAAAATGGCTGCTTGTCATATTTTAATATAACAAGCAGCCATTTCCTTAAACAATTGATCGTTTATTTAAAGCTATTGATCAGAGCGTTTGCGTCTTCCGCGCTTAAACCCAGCTTTTGTTTCGCCGGAGACCCAAACTTGTAGGCCGGTTCCTGCGACTCATAGGTGGGAGCGTCAACGTCATAAAACACGCCAATGGGAATGCGCGCGTCCCACTCGCCGGCGCGCTTCATGGCCGCGTCCATACTGGAAGTGTCGTGGTTTTCCTGCTGCAAACTGTAGACTCTCTCCCTAAACCAAGGGTAAGTGTTCTTTTTATTATAAGTGACGCACGGGCTAAAAA
Source organism: Elusimicrobiota bacterium (assembly GCA_023249835.1). GTDB lineage: Bacteria > Elusimicrobiota > Elusimicrobia > 2-02-FULL-39-32 > 2-02-FULL-39-32 > JAHFBY01. The sequence continues at coordinate 4,258 of JAHFBY010000144.1, forward strand.
TATCTACCAACGAAAAACCTTTATGCTTAATGGCTTTGGCAATTGTTTCGCTTAAAATATCTTGGGCGCCGGAAAAACCACGGGCAATAAAGGTGGCGCCGGAAACTAAAGCCAACTCAATGGGGTTGATCGGAGACTCAATAGATCCTTCAGGGGTAGATTTGGTCACGGTACTCAAATCCGTGGTTGGCGAACATTGACCCGTGGTTAAGCCATAGATCTGGTTGTTCATAACAATGTAGGTGATATCAATGTTTCGGCGCATAGCATGGATAAAATGGCCAATGCCAATACCATAACCGTCACCATCTCCGCCGGTCACAATCACGTTTAAATCTGGATTACCAAACTTGGCTCCTTGCGCCACAGCGACAGCTCTACCATGCAGAGTGTGCATACCGTAGGACCCAAAAAACCCGGGCAAATTAGACGAGCACCCAATCCCTGATACTGCCAATACGTCTTTAGGTTCCAGGCCCACAGAAACACACGCTTTTTGCAAGGATGTTAAAACGCCGAAATCTCCGCACCCCGGACACCAATCCGGAGATACCGTTGACTTAAATTTCGCAATGTCCATTACTTCTGCCATATAGTCTCCTCTTTATATTTAATTAATCTTAAATAGACTTTACGCCTAACAATTTTTAGGCGTTCACCAACTCCGCGGACCGCTTCTGGCTCAAGACCTGTTTAGCTTTCTGGTAAACCATATTCGGGCCAAACGGTTCGCCGTCATACTTACGCAAACTGTTCTCAATGGAAAGCCCGGTCTCTTGTCTGATCAACCGTTCCAACTGGCCGGTGAAATTAGCCTCTACAATGAGTTGACGTTTACAAGATTTTAAAATCGCGCTGATCTCTTTGGACTGGAACGGACAGAGATATTTAATAGAGAGATGGTTCACTGACATCCCCTCTTTTTCCAACATGCGGATAGCGTCTTGCACAACGCAGTAAGTGGAACCCCAGGTGATAAAGGTCAGGTCCGCATCTTTGGGCCCTATTACTTGCGGTTTGGGCAGGTTCTTTAAAATAGAATCAATTTTGCGCATTCTTTTATTCATCATTTTAACGCGCTTTTCCGGATCGGTAAAAACGTCGGAGATGAGTATGCCGTCTTCATCGTGCTCGTCAGAACCCGCCACGTACATCCGGTTCGCCATTCCGGGAACAGCGCGCGGAGAAACTCCAGAAGGCGTGTCGAGATAACGTTTATAGGTTCCGGGCGCAGGAACGCTGCCGTCTGCGATAAGTTCGCCCCGGTCAATTTTCACTTTAGAAAAATCAAGGTCGTCTATGGTTTCGTAATGTTCGGAAAGGAGGAGGTCGGAAAGAAAAATAACTGGACATTGATAAGTTTCGGCAAGGTTAAAAGCTTCGGTCGTGGAGTAGAACGCATCGTCTACGGTTGCGGGAGCAAGCACGACCTTGGGATATTCCCCCTGTGAAGCGCCCAAAGCTTGAAACAAATCACCCTGTTCTGTTTTGGTTGGCAACCCAGTGGAAGGTCCGCCGCGCATGCAGTTGACAACG
>JAHFBY010000145.1 GCA_023249835.1 Elusimicrobiota bacterium
GCGTCTGATAGGTCTCCGGACTTTACGCTTTTGGAAACCGCTTCCTCCATTTCTTTTAATGTGCAGGGCAGTCCCGCTTCTTTGGACAAGGCCTCGAAGCTGACCGCAGCCGCCTGTTTAAATTTTTTAGATAACGCCTGGTCAGCCTTGCATTTTTCCAATAACTTTTCTGCGTTTTGTTGGGACATGGATTTTCTCCTCCTATGGATAACGTTCGTTTTATTCGCGGATGCTTAATGCTATAATCGCTATTCTCAAATGCACTTTAAACAAACTTTGTCGTTGCGCCCCGACCTGTCCCTGGATTTTACGGTTAAAGGACAGGTCCGTTTAACTGTTCAGGGTTTGGTATGGGACCTGGCTCCGGCCAGCGCCCTGCACGTTAAAATATTGCGACTCATCCAATCTCAATGCGCATCTCCAGAAAGTTTAAAAGAACTTGCAATAAATTTCAATGGGGTAGAAGGACTGCGCTTGGTCTTGACCCTTATGGACCAGTTGACGGCTCGCGGTCTCTTAGCGCATCAATTCTATTTCAATGGCGCCCTGGCGTTTACAGTTTGTCCGCTTTCTCGTCCGCTCCAAATTCATTCTATATCCGCTGACAATAAATATCAACTCTCCCGCTTTGTGATTTTACGCATTGAGGAAAAATGCATGGTAGCGGAATCGCCTTTAGCGTCCGGAGTTTTTAAAATCGCAGACGCCCGCTGTTGGGATTTGCTCTATTCTTGGCGCAAACCCGCTTCCGCGGACGATTTGACCCGCTCCCATCCTAATTTGACCCCAGACTATATTTCCGATTGCGGCAGCGTTTTAGTTTCCTTAAATTTGTTGGTGGAGAAAGAAAATGATGCGCTTGATTTATGGGAATGGCAAGACCTCCAATTTCATTCCGTGACCCGCGGTGTTTATCCGCATAAACCGTTGGGATCTTTACCCCGCTTTCCGGAGCGCGATCCTTTGCCCGCGCTGCGCGCAAGTTTGGGTTTTCCAGTTATTCCTTTGCCTGACCCGCAAAAAAGTTCAGGGAACGCGACTTGGGAACAAGTTCTGGAAATGAGGCGTTCCTGCACTAGTTTTAACGTCAAGCCCGTTGCCTTGGCAACGATCAGCAAGTTGCTTTATAGCGCGGCTAAAATTAAAGAGCAAGGGAAAAATGGAAAGTTAGAACTTTTAAAAAAACCTTTGCCTTCGCCCGGCGGCCTGCATTCCTTGGAAATTTATCTTTTGGCTGCGCGTTGCGGGGACCTTGTTCCTGCGCTTTACCGCTACCAGGCAAAAAACCATCAGTTGGAACTTATCTGTGACTGGAACAAAAACTTGGAGTCTCTCTTACGCGAATCCGCGTTCGCCATGCAATTAAAGGAGAGTGTTCCTCCCGCTCTTTTGTTATTGGCTTCGCGCTTTGGCCGCGTGCAATGGAAATATCAAAGCATTGCTTATTCCTTGATCTTAAAAGAAGCGGGCGTCCTGCTTGGCGCATTGCATTTAACCGCCACAGCTTTGGATTTAAGTTCCTGCATTTTGGGCGCGGGCAATTCACCGCTTTTTAACGCGGCCACGGGGTTAGATCCCTACGCCGAAAGCACGGTCGCTGAAATCGCAATCGGATACTCTTGACTACTGCTGCATTCTGTAAAGCTGTTGGGCGAAGACGTCGTTCATAACGTTGCGCGTAAGGTTAATGGCAACGTCGGGCGTAATCAACTGTAATACCGTCATGGCAACGTCCTTGGGGTTATCGCCGATAAAAGTTTGTTGTTCGCTTAAGGCTACGAGAGATTTAGGATAAACGGCGTGTATGTCGTGGTAACGGTCGCGCGCGGCGCGGGCAATAGCGGTTCTTAATATCCCGGCCATAGGGTCAGGGTTTTGGTATCGGGCCATTTCTTGGCGCGTGATTACTTGATGGCTCCAATAGTTGGCGCGATTGGGGAATACGGTATTGAAATCCTTTTCTCCCACGCCTATTTGCGACAATTCACTTTTAAGTTTTTCCCGGGTCAATTCTGAATTGCCCAGATAAAGCAATACGGTTATTGCCTGTCGTTGGTTTATGGGTAGAGAGGCAATTCGTTTAACCTCTTTAGCGAGCGCGTCAAAGGTAATTTTCGAATCTTGGGAGACGTCAAACATAAGGGCTTGAGCTTCTCCAAAGAGGACCTCCAAATCATCTTTAAGCAAGAGCGTTGAACCGTCATTATTGGCAACGGATTGTTTGCCTTGTTCCCAAATTTTTTCCAAGGTTGTTTTAGCTAGTTGCGTTCCTATGCCGGGAATAAGGCCCGCAAGGTTTGTTCTTGTTTGGGCTAACGCTTCATTAAATTCTGTTTTGCTAACGCCTAAAGCGCTGGCTGCGCCTGCCTGGTAAAAACTTTGCGCTAAAAGATAGGACCAGCTCCATTTTCTTTGTTCCGGGTCCATCTTTTCTAACAGGAATTTAGCCTGCGCAATTTGGTCTGAATCTAAAAACCAAAATATCCGGGTCTTTAGGGCTTCGAGGTTTAAGGTCGGAATTGTTCTGACTCCTTTTTCTCTTTCTTCTTTAGAGTTAAAGAGTTTGTAAACGGTTATAACGCCTAGGAGTTCGTCCCAGTTTGGGGTCTCCTCCACGTTTTGTTGAGTCAATCGTTCTCTAATTTCTGTTAAAGGATCTGGTAGGAGGGCGGATTGCGAAACTTGGTTTGTGTTCGGCAGGGATGGTCGAAAAATCGGATTCAATATTTGGAATTCGCGTTCAGCTCTAGTTTCAAACGCATCGTCAGGTCGCCTGGCGCTGCGGCTGGAGAGATGGATGATCCTGGCCCAAATTGCGGTTGCAAGTCGTTGTCCGGAACTTGCGAACCTGTTCCATAAGGGTCGTCCTTGGGTTGTTGGCGGAGGCTCTTGGGTCCAGCCATCGCTAAAAATGTTTAAAAATTTAGCGCCTAACTTGTAGGTCATCCAAATTGCGGTCAGCGCGGTAAAGTAGCGAATAGCGTAGATGTATTGGGGCATGACATAGGGATCGTAGAGGTAGTCCAGCACTAAAGGGAGGAAAAAGGCAAGGTAGAAAGCTGCGCTCATCATCAATCCGATTGCAAACATTTTTAGGAACGCTTTAGTTTGGATGTTGCGGCGGAAATTGCCCAACGTTAAGGGTTCTATGGGCGCTCCTTTTTTATGGTAAGCCACCAAGAAAAACTGAGTGAGGAATGCGTAGAGCAGGCTGGGCACAATGAGCCCGAAGATCGCAATGAAAAGGTGTTGGTTAAGCTGGTTGTCAACGTCAAACCAGTTGGCGTGGAATTCGGTGTCGCCGGTGAGGATGGTGTAGATACCAAAAAAAGTGACATACAACGTAAAAAAAATCATGGCAGCGCGCTGAAAGTCGCGCTGTTTAAGATAAGTTTCAATTTCCATTGAGTCTGGTTTGGCGTTGCTCCAATCCGTAAAATAAACCCAAATTAAGGAAAGGCCGAACGCGGCCCAATAGTGGTTTAAAAAGAACATGACGCTGGGCAATATGGCGAAAGTGGCAAAGAAACCATAATAAAATATGAAAAACGGCAAAAAAGCTTTAAAGGCCAGCCACATCTGCGGGGTTAGATATTTTAGGCCATGTCGCTTAATCTCCCGCATGAACCCGCTAAAACTTTTTGGGTTACGATGTTGTTCAATTCCGATACGAATGAGCCAGAAGAGGGCGATATCGCAAAGATAGGCCGCGATAAACAGGCCAAAAGCGCGGTCAAAACTTAGTTCATCGTGGGTTAGGCCAAGCACTAAAAATATAAAAAGTAGCGCAGCTATTCCAACGTGTCCTAGGCTGATAAGTTTTCGGTAGTTCCCATTTTTCCAAGCCCGCGACAGTTCTTGGTCGGTTGGATTAAAGAGTTCATGGTTCCGGTACTCGGTAACAGGAGCTGCTTGCGCGGTAGTGCCGCTGGATATCTTGGCTTTTATGACGTTGGCGGTGCCGGTGAAAACGCCAATGAAGGTAACTAAGGAAAACTCGGCGCTTCCGGAAGTGTTTTGCGCCAACAGCACCTTTTCAAACAGGTCGCTGATAAAAACCGAGTAGTAGGCAATTGCCATGGTAAAAGCAAAAATAAAGAAGCGGAAATAGTCTCCTTCGCGGTACAACCCCATTTTTTTACGATAGACCATCAGAAAATAAGCATAAACTGCGGGCACGGTAAAAAATGCGGTAAACGCGATCACTAAATCTAAAGGGTTAAATCCGGCCCATGCTCCTTGCCCTAAACTCTGTGAAAGCACGTTCACTAAAACAAAGTAAACGGCAAAAAAAGGCAGCGCAAAAAGGTAACTCCACAACGTGCTGCGAATAAAACTTTTGCGCGTTTGTGGACTGAAAGCGCCCAAAGTCCCTTCCGGAAACTCTTCTCCGCTACCGTTGACAACGCTTAATCGTCTGGCGGTAGGGCTCGCGCGGGAACTCCCTAAGAGTTCAGCGCTCATTATTGGTCGGTTCAGCGTTTCCTGGTTATGTCCTTCATGTTCAGTGTTGGCGGCCCAAAACGCTAAGGGCAGGAAAAACAGATAGCCGGGAAAAGAGAAAAAGAGCATGAGGTCAATGCCCGCAGAAGCAATAATAGATCGTGTGGCGTAAGTGGTTATGATCATCGACAGCAGGGCAAAGGAAATGCTAAAACCCACCCAAAATATTTCTTTCCACTGTTTGCTCTTTAACCGTGAACGAGCGTATTCATGTTTTTGAGGGTTTCCGTCCCTGTCAATGGAGATATATTGGGGATGGAACAGCGCACAACATAACGCTGTTAGCCCGCCAACGACCATGGTCATGATAAGAAAATAGAAAACGTCGCCCAACGTGCCAAAATCAGTTGCTTGCAGGGGCGCCACGATTGCGAGTCCAAAGAAGAGCATGGCGATCATTAAGGTGACGGCGGTTTCAGTAATTTCTAGTTTTCGGCGTCCTACTACCAGGTCAATGCCGGTGAACCCTTTACGATAGAAGCTGGGCAGGACTAACCGTAACAAAGAAATTATTCCGGATAGAGGAGCATAAAATAGGAGCCATGAGATTTTTACGGCCATGTGTTTGTTTTGAACTTTGTCCCAACCGTGCACTTTAATGCCCAACGGCAAAACCGCAGACACTAGTCCAAAAATAGAAATCCAAAATATTTTGCCAATGGTTCCGCCAAAATCCATAAACGCCGCCGGAATGATTACGGTGATCGAGAAAAACACCAACGCATAAAATGCGTATCCGAGCGATTCGATAAACTTGCCGTCAAATTTGAGTTCGCCTAAACCAAGGAAATTTAAGGTGTATTCTCCGGTTCTCCCTTCATCGCTGATCAGCGCCTTAGTGTTTTTATTTAAAAGCCAAAACGGCGAAATAGCCAGCGCGGCGGACTGGAACGGTTCTTGGATCAATTGTTTAAACTTGTTTTGCGGTTCGGATTGAAAATAAAGTTTGGTGCCGTTTTTTAGTGAGATTGAAGGGGCGTTTGTCTCGGGCGGCTGAAAGCCGGATTTTTGGGGAGCTTCAATAATTTGGACAGTTTTCTTAGTTCCATCCGAATATTCCAAAGTTGCTTCATGAACCGTAACGTCGTCTCCCCTGGCCGGTTCGCTATAAATAACGTTCCGGATAGAGTCCATTTGGGGCAATTGATTCATTACCCAAGAGCGTAAGGCAGCGCGATCTTCTACCAAACCGCCAATAGCGGCAAGGAACCGTTCAATCGCCTCATGGCCCGGAG
>JAHFBY010000146.1 GCA_023249835.1 Elusimicrobiota bacterium
ACAGAATTCACATTCTTCACAAGCCCTTTGTCCTCAATGCGTATACCTCCCACCTCAAAGGAGCTTCGCGCAAAGGCGTTTGCTGTTTTTCCGCTCATTTTGAGCGTCTCTTGCATGGCAGAAAGAGGCCTTAGACTCCCCACTAAATAATACGGACCTGGCGTCATTACTCCTCCAGGTCCAGACATTAAATACATTATAATTAGTACAGATCTAAACATCCTTTAATTATATTTTATTTTTGGAAATAGTTTACCCTTTTATTTGTCCTTAACGTCCCATGGGGATGACATCTCCGATGTATCTCTTTTAAGTCTATGGGTTTCACTTGGGTGTATATCTCTGTGCTTTCGATACTCGTATGTCCCAAAATATTTTGAACTCTGGATATATCGGCTCCGCCCTGTACCATGTGCGTGGCAAAGGCGTGCCGGAACATATGAACCATTTGACCGTTGAGCGGACGAACCTTGCTCACGTGTGCGCGAATCAGGTAACTTAACCCGCCCGGCCTTAGTCTTTTGCCTTTGTAACTTACGAATAAAGGCTGACTGTTCTCTGCTTCAAAGCGGCGGCGTGGATAGACAGTACCGCGCTTTCCTTGCTTTAAATATTTTCTTATGAACGCGCACGCTATTTTTCCTAACGGCACAATGCGCTCTTTAGCGCCTTTGCCATTGCGGACCCGTAGTTCTCCTCTGTTTGTGTCCACATCATAAATATCCAAATTAATCAGTTCCATCTTCCTTATACCGCTGGAATAGAGAACCTCCATGATCGCACGGTCGCGCAGTCCATACTGGAGACCAAGGTTAGGTTGAAGGATAATTTTTTCCAATTCCTCCTGGTTCGGTATGTATTGGGGAAATCGCTGAACTCTTTTGGGATAAGTGAGGTGTGCGGTCGGGTTGCATAACAGGACATGCCGGCGATAAAGCCAGGTAAAGAAAATCTTAATGCAGGCTATATGGCAGATCAGAGTAGATATGGAAAGCGTCTTTGCAAAGAAATGATGTTTACGGCGCAACAGCCATTGCCGGTATTCTTCGATTAATTCCCTGCTCACTTCTTCCGGATTGTATACGCCTCTTTCTTGGGCAAACCCTATGAACCTATCCACATAAAATCGTCGTTGCCGAACAGTGTCTTTAGAATACCCTCGTGCAGCCGCCCATTCCAAAAACTCTTTGTGCCATTCCCTAAGCATCATTGTTTATGGTTTCTTGCGCTCGCGCGGGTGACACCTCTTCAACTCCTTTTTTAAATCGCCAATCTCCACGTGCGTGTATATTTGAGTGCTGACCAGACTTTTGTGGCCTAACAACGCCTGAATATGCCGAATGTTTGCCCGCCCTTGCAGCAGATGTGTGGCGCAAGTGTGCCGAAACCCGTGCGTGGTCACCCGCTTCTTCAAACCCGCGCGGTTTACATATTTCTTAACGATATATTTATTTAAAGTGTACCCGCAAAGTTGCCGCTTGTGCCGGCTTAAAAACAAATATCCAGGATCTTCCCGGTCATTTAAGATCTTTCCTCGCGCTTCTTTAAGATAGAGCTCTACGTATTTCCCAGCGATCTCTCCCAACGGCGTTACCCGGTCTTTTCCACCTTTCCCCTGCCTTACCCGCACTTCCCCTTCATTTACGTTTACGTCGTATATCGTCAAGTTCCGCAGCTCTTGGTTCCTTAACCCGCTGGAGTATAATAGTTCCAGGATGGCTCGATCCCTTAACCCGTATACCGTATCAACGTCCGGAGCGTTCAACACTTTTTCCACCTCTTTTTTAGACATTACGCCTACAGGCAGCCTTTGTTTCTGTTTTGGCAGCTCCAGCCAGGCAGTCGGGTCTGCCAATAGCTCTCCTTTTTGAACCAGCCATTGGCAGAACTTTTTTAAGCTCACCAAAATATGCAATTGCGAGGTCAAACTTAAGGTCTTAACCCGTTTGCCGGCCATAGAATACAAATGCATTTGATATTTATTCACCGTCTCGCCCGTAACCTCGGATAAACTCTCTTCTTCCCTATTCTTTAGAAATTCCAAATAGTATTCTAAACCCCATCCATCTAGTTCCCTCTGTTTTGCGCTATAACCCTTCGCTTCCCGCTCATACAGGAATTTCTCTATTAACACCCGAACTTGACTAATTATTTCCTCTGTCATAGCGCCCCGCTATCTTGCCCGTCCGGCTCTTTTGAATTTATACACCATACCTCTCCATGTTTTTCGCGCGAAGCGCGAAGTTAGGGATTTCAATTTCATTTATCAGCTGGAAACAGCTTCGCACCCCATTCCGCGAAGTTCCGCGAAGCCGTGAAGTTTTATGCAGAGGCTAGTCTACTTTGCAGTTTTCGTACCAACTCTTCCGGCGTGGTCAGTCCCATCACGATCTTTTCCGCGCCGATGCTCCGTTCCCTCAATTGATATCGGTATCCTTTGCCTTGCTTGCCTTCCACCGCTTGCAAATATTCCAGGCTTACCAAATCGTTCAGAAGCTCTCTTAACCGCGTATCGGGAATCCCGCTTTTCTCCCGAATCTGCCGGCGCGTTGTCTCCACCCTGTCCTTTAACAACTCTTCCACCTGCTTTAACAGTTCTCGCTGCGGTTTTTTTAGCTCCGTTAAACTCTCCCCCATCACCTCTTTAGCGAGACTGTAAGCGGTTTGATAGTCCTCCACTGTGGACTCAATGTATTCCGCGCTGTCAGCGGACTCATCAAACTTCTTTAGGCTCCGTTGGTGCTGGTAGAGGAACGTGACCCCTTCAATCAAATTTAAAAAACGCAGGTTGTCCCTCCGGGTCCTGAGCCATTGCGCTGGAAACTCTAACTCTTCCGCGTAAGGGTTCACCACCTTCACCTTCTTTAATAACCTCTGCATATTGTGGTGCCTCTTTATAATGCGCTCTGCCCTCTCTTTTTTCTTTAACCCGCCCAGGGTCTTGCTCTCCTTTTGCAGTTTCTGAATGCGCTCGGTTTGTTCCCGGCTTTCATCTAGGTACAGCTCAATGCAGCGCGTAGCGTTTTCCTCGTTTATCCTCGGCCGCGTGGTGGTCTCAATGTAGGCCACCGGCCCTTCTACCTCAAAGGTCATGGTCTTGATTTTGCCCGTGCTCGGATCCTTCATCGGCACCGCTTGCACCAGCTTTTTTTTCGACTGCAACGTGCGGATGCTATAGTCCGCGTTCTCCGCTCCCTGCCGCTCCTCAATGATCAGAAGTTTTCCTTTTAAACCTGTGCGTTCCATATAAAATAGCGCGAGCATCGTCAAACGCGAGTACATCACCACGTCTTCTGGCGGCGTCAACCTCTCAATCGTTTCTGCTAGCACGCTCTTGCCCGCTCCGGACTGACTGTTGATCACGCAGCTTAAAGGGTCGTCTAGTTTGCGCGAGATCCCCACCAGATACCCAATAGCCTTATTCGCTTCCTCCCCCACATACCCCACTTCGTCCATCTCCTCCAAAATGTCCGCCAACAGCGTTGGGCTTTTTAATGCAGCCAATGCTTCCCTCTCTTCTTCCGCGCTCATCTTTGCCCGCTCTTGCGGCTCTTTATCCTCACCCAGCTGTAGCCGCGCCCGTTCCAGTTCCGCGATCATCCGGTTTAACTCACCTTCCATCTCGCCTTCTTCCGCTTTAAAGATCTTCCGGCATTGTCCCACGAACACGCTCCGCGATTTTGACGAGTACAAGTCTAGCGTGTCCAAATGGCACGCGCCATTTTCTCCCTCGTTTCCATCCTTACTAGACTTAGTTTCCGCTTTTACGGTCACGCGCATATGTTCCCAGTTGTTCGCCGTCAATCCCCGCACGCGGTACCGCCTTTTCTCAAATTCAAAATAAATCCCGTCTTCCCGCTCTTCTGCCTTGCCCCTTCCCCTTCCATCATGGACGGCGCTTGCGATCACAGCTCCGCCGCTTGCCGCTTCCGCTTTGCTTGGGACACTCACTATTATGCGCGCATCGTTTTTTTCGGCGCTTTGTAGAAAATATCCTTTACACTCTTCCGCGCTCATCCCCTTTTGCAAAGCATCGTTGACGTCCTTGTACTTTTCCGGCAAAAACACGTCCCGCACTTGCGCGCCGGTTTGTTCAATCCTTTCCCGGATGCGCTTGCGCGCCGACTGCCCCGCTTCGTCATTGTCCAAACAGACCAGCATCCTCTCTGTCCGGCAGTCCCTCATAAACTGTAAGTGGTCCTCGCTTAAACCCTCCACCCCGTAGAGCGCCGCTACGTTGTGTATTCCAAGCTCCTGTAAACTGAGCGCGTCCATGATAGATTCCGTCAGCACTACCTCCCGAAACGCTTTAAACGCTTGCCAGTTCCACACGCTTTGCCTCGGTCCCGGCAGATACAAATGCTTTACCCCGCTTTCCGGGTTCACGTTCCGACCGTAGAAGTTCACCACCGCGCCGTTTCTATCGTACACCGGAAACACCACGCAGTTGTAAAACCGTTCGTTTCCTTTCTCATTTAATAGTCCCGCTTCTTTTAAGGCTTGCGCTGCTTGGTGAGCTTCCTCTTCCGGCAGCATCCGTTTTAACCTTCCATCCACAAACCCGATCTTGTGCCGTTTTAAAAGCTCTTCGTCTTTAAATCCCCGCCCAGCCAGATAATTTACCCCGCGCTTTACCTCGCACATTGCCTGGTGGTACACTTCCGCGGCGCGCCGCAGCATATCGCCGCGGTTTAACCCGCTTTTTTTCTGTGGCGACCCCTCGCTTCCATGAGTTACCCCTCCAAACCCCGCTCGCTGGCATAGCTTTTCATAAGCGTCTTTAAATCCACGCTTCTCATACTCCATCACAAAGTCTAAAACGTTTCCGCACTTGTTGCACCCAAAACAATGCCACAGCCTATTTGCCTTTCTTCCAACTCATCGATAAACTGGGAGTCTTGTCCTCATGGAACGGACAACGCGTTAGGTAGTTCTCTGGGCCCGACGCCTTCACAACTAGTCCGTATCCTTGCAGCAGTTCCGGCAGGTTCACTCTTTTAATCGCTTCGTACTCTATGCTCTCAATCTTCATCTCCATCTCACCTCCCTTCTTTAATCCGCCCTTGTCCCCGCTGTCGGTCTGCAACGCTCTCCACGATCTCCGAAGATCACCTCCTTTAAGTGCAGCACGCTGGATTTCAATCGCGCCACGTTACACACTGCCCGCCCGCTGATAAACGCTTGCGACAGCTCTTCTACCCCGTCCCCCTTTAAACAAAAGATCACTTCCCGCTTCCCGTTGCGTTCCTGCACTCTCACCCGCTCCAACCAACCTCCCTCGCTTAACACGTACGCGCTCTGCCACAAGTCTTTGGTCTCTACTCCCATCGTTCCTCCTTTTCTAGGGGGCACCGCCCCATTCCGTGACCCTCTCCGTCGAAGAGCCGTTCCCGTGAAGATGCATTTTTCCCTGCCGCAGAAAACTAATTGTTGACGGTAAACATGCCTCATTAATGCGTTTTTTGATCATTTTTTAAAACCGTGTCAATAGGGTCTTAAAGATTTTTTAAAGCGTTTTAAAAGCCATTGAATTTGCCTTAGTATACTACATATATGTACCATGAAGTCAAACTTGTTCTACAGTTGCGTAATTTAATCCAAACCTGCCACTAGTTTAATTCAAAGTTGCCACCAGTTTAAAGCAAACCTGCCACCAGTTTAATCCAAAGCTGCCACTTTTTGGCAGCGATTAAAAGGGTGGCAGG
>JAHFBY010000147.1 GCA_023249835.1 Elusimicrobiota bacterium
CCATCACAATCGACATTCAAGCCAAACAAGAGGGTTCTCTGTCTATCTTGCGCGCCTCTGGGTCTATTTTAAAATCTCCGGGATTCTTAAAGGTCTATGACGATGATACTGATCAAGACCATCCCAAAAAACAAGCGGAAAAACTGCCCGAACTTTTTGAAAATGAAAATCTCACCTTTTACCGCACAGTGCCGCAGCAACATTTTACCGAACCGCCCCCGCGCTATAATGAAGCCAGCCTCATCCGAATGTTGGAAGAAAACGGCATTGGCCGCCCCTCCACTTATGCCCCTATTGTAGATACGATCCTTACCCGCGGTTATGTGCGGCTGCAAGAAAAAAAATTCTTTCCGACCCAGTTGGGCCGCGTGGTCAACGATCAGTTAATCAGACATTTTTCAGAAATTGTGGACGCTGGGTTCACCGCGCGCATTGAAGAAAAACTAGACAATATCGCTGAAAATGGAATTCCGTGGAGCTCTGTTGTTCAAGAATTTTACGATCCTTTTCAAAAGGATTTGGAGGCCGCACAGTCGGCAATGGAGAAAGTGGACGTCTCTCCAAAAGACTCGGGCGAAAAATGTATCAATTGCCAAGGACGCATTCTCTTGCGCGAAAGTCGTTTCGGACAATACCTTTGCTGCGAAAATTTTCCGCGGTGCCAATTTAAAATTTCACTTGACCCTCAGGGCAAAAAAATAGTCCACGAAACAACGGACGAAAAATGCGCCAAATGCAATAGCCCCATGGCCATTAAACAAGGCCGCCGCGGACGCTTTTTAGCATGTACCGCTTATCCTAAATGCCGCAACATCATCGGTTTAGATAAAGATGGGAACAAAATTATTCGGCCAGATCCGATTGTAACCGACAAATTATGCCAGAAATGTAAGCGCCCCATGCTTTTGCGGGTAGGTAAACGGGGCCCTTTTTTGGCTTGCTCTGGATTCCCTAAATGTCGAAACATTCAAAAAGCCCCGAGTGAATGACCTTTGATCTTCGATAACCCCGAAATATTGCAGAAACGGTTTCTCTTATATTTGCGCGCGGAAAAAAATATTTCTGCGCACACTTTTATCGCCTATAAACAGGACTTGTCTGATTTTTTTTCCTTTTTTGGAGACCTTGCTCCAGACCTTGCGGACTTTCGTAAATGCCGATTGGCTGTGCGCGAATACTGGTCAAGCCTGTCGCGCCGGGAATTAAAAACCTCGTCTATTTTACGCAAACTGTGCTCATTGCGTTCTTTTTTTCGATTTTTAGTGCGGGAAAAACATATGGACTCTAACCCCTTCCTTACGTTGAAACTTCCTAAAAAAGCACAAACTCTGCCGGATTTTATGACGGAGAAAGAAGTTGACTCTCTTTTTTCCATTGTTGAGCGAACCCGGTCTAGGCACATGTTCCGCGATAAAGCTATCTTAGAACTGTTATATGCCTCTGGCCTTCGCATTCATGAAGCCATGAACTTAAATATTGAAGATTTGGACCTTTGGAACGGAATGGTCCGGATTTTAGGCAAAGGAAACAGGGAACGTATGCTGCCTATCGGAACTAGCGCGACTAAGGCAGTAGAACGATATCTAAATGCGCGCGCAGCAGAATTACCGAAAAAAGGAGCTCTTTTTTTAAATCCACAACGTAAAAGGTTAACGACTCGCGGAGCGCGGAAAATTATTGGACGATGGGCTGGAAATTCAGGACTCTCGCGCAAAGTGCACCCGCATATGTTCCGACACTCCTTTGCTACCCATTTATTAGACCGCGGCTGCGACCTGCGTACAGTACAAGAACTCTTAGGTCACAAAAGTTTAAACAGCACTCAACTCTACACGCACACGACCTTAGAAAGATTGCGCAAAGTATACAACCAAGCTCATCCGCGCGCTTTATAATAAGGTTAATTAGAAAGGAGATATGGAATGTTAGCTTTAATTATAGATGACGACATTGAAGTTATGGAACTCTTAAGTTCATTTTTAGAGCAAAACGGATTGGATGTTGTGAAATCGTTTACTGCAGAAGATGGCATGAAGAAGTTCCAAACTCACCATCCGGAAGTGACCTTCCTTGACATCATGTTGCCCGACAAAAGCGGACTGAACCTTTTGAAAGAAATGAAAAAGTGCAACAAGAACGCGCCCGTGATCATGGTTACAGGATTTAAAGACGCGGAAAACGTTGTGACCGCGTTTCGCGAAGGCGCTTTTGATTGTTTGCTTAAACCCTTTAACTACGAATATTTAAAAAATGATATTCTAACGCGGCTTAAAACGAGTAAAAAATAAAGCAGAAAAATGTGGGCGAGGTGGGATTTGAACCCACACGACGGTGAAGTCATAGGATCCTGAATCCTACGTGTCTGCCAGTTCCACCACTCGCCCGCTTTTAGAGTCTGGTAATTAACCATTATAATTTATTATGAAAGAAAAACCGAGCAACACTATAAAATTAATTACTACCAACCGTAAAGCTCATTATCGATTTACAATTGTTGAATCCTTTGAAGCCGGACTCATATTAATGGGCCATGAAGTAAAATCTCTCAGAAACGGACAGGGGAACATTCAAGAGGCCATCGTCCGCATACAAAATAATGAAATTTTTTTGTTTAACGCGCATATCTCACCTTACAAATTCTTAACCCATATAGATGTGGATCCTGCCCGTACAAGAAAGCTCCTCATGCATAAGAAAGAAATAGAAAAAATTGGCAATAACGTTCAAGTCCAAGGTTTAAGCTTGGTGCCTTTAGAACTCTATTTCAAAGAAGGGGTTGTTAAACTTACTTTCGGCTTGGGTAAAGGCAAAAATACTCGAGATCGCCGTGAAGAGATTAAAGAACGGGACGATCAAAGGTCCATTCGATCAGTTTGACCTGGAAGTTTCATTTCGGGCAAAACATTAACTAAAAAACTAACTTACAATCTTTTTAAACGGTTTAAGCGCCTTTAAACGGTTAAAATTTTTGTCCGCGCGAGCTTTAAGTTTTAAGGCAGCATCTAAAACCACCGCATGTCCCAAATAGGATAAGGCCTCTCCTGAATTATTTAAGTTGGCAAAACAGACCGCTAATTGATAGTTATAAGCAGCCAGCATATCCGGAGAAGTGTATGCCAAACCCTCTTGATAAGCGTTCAACGCATTCTTCCAATCCTTATTGCTAATAAAAAAATTGCCCCCTTCCATCCCTAATGACTCAATGGCGGTTTTCAATTCCGCATTGTTACCGGAAAGCGAATAGTCTAATTTTGCCTCCGCAATGGCGTCCGTATAGTTTTTTTGCGATTGATAAATTTTAGTTAATAAGGTATGGGCTGCTCGATAGTTAGAATCTTTTACTAATGCTGATTTGAGCACACTAATAGATTCATCAAACTTCCCCTGCTCAGAGAAGACTGATCCAAGCATATAATTATGATCCAACGTCCCGCGGCCTGCTTTCAAAAGAGATTCTAAGTTCTTTTGCGCTAGCGGTAAATCCTTAAGGTCATACGCCAACTCCGCAGACCATTGGAGGACCTCCATATCCGCTGCATTTTGTTGCGCGCATTTTAAAAAGAGCTCCAAAGCTTTCTGCAAAGTCCCGGCTTCCCGATAGGTTAACCCTAACTCTTTAAGCGCGCTATAATGATCAGGCTTCTGCGCTAACAACTCATCAAAAACCTTTTGCGCCTGCGGCAAATTTTTGGACAACCGCAACTCTTGTCCGTACAAAAATTTGTACGCGCCCATATCCCTGGGATAGAGGTAAAGCGCCCAACTAAGCCGTTGGGCCGCTTCTGCATGCTTGCCAACTGCGGAAACGCTTTGCGCTTGACTTTTGAGCCAGGTCGGCGCAAAAAACCAAACTGCCCCTAATAAGATGAAAACCAAAGCAAGGAACAACCCAATAATTTTTATGCGCTTGTTAGACGCTTTTAATTCCGGCATTTGTGCGGATTGTGCGGGCTGCAAAATAGGCAAAGGATTAGGGGAGGCCGCAAGTTTTTGATTTACCAATGAACCAGGCGTTAACTTTACTGTTTTTTCATCCTGGGGAATAAGTTTCGATGTTTTTTCTTGTGGGGGCAGCGCGTTGATTTTTACTGTTTTTTCCAGGTCCCCAGATGGAGGTTGGGACGGTTGAGAAGATCCCGCTCCCGGCGCGCTTGGAATTCCTCCGGGAGTCAGTTTTACAGTTTTCTCATAGTCGCTATCAGCCATGAAGCCTCCTAAATATACAAGAAATTATTGTCAATATACTTGATTCTAACAAATAAAACAGAATTGAATCCAATTATTATAATTAATGAATTCAAAATGATCCTATGAAATTTCATAAATTCTTAATCCACCCTTCAACTTCTAATCGGTCAGAAGCGTTAGGCGTAAGCTTAAGATAGCGTAAAAAATAATGCTTGGACTTTTGTTTATCACCCAATTGGCGATAAACTACAGCCATATTATAACAGGCTATGTCTAAATTGGGGTCAATTCGAAGCGCGTTTTCTAAAGACTCTTTCGCTTTATCCCACTGCTTTTGATTCAAACGAATGTAGCCTAGTTCATTTAACAACTTAGGGTCTTGGGGCCATTGGGTTAATGCGTTCTCTAAAGTCTGGGCTGCGCCAATAAGGTCGCGGTTTGATCTTTGCGCTAACGATAAATGAAAGTATACGGCATTTTTTTCCTTCGCGCAAATTAAGCCGCGGCGCAAAATAGTTACGGCCTCGGGGAACTGTTTGCGCAAATAAGCGTTGATGCCTAAGTTGTTCCAAGCAGCGCTCAAATCACCTTCACGCTTTAGGGCGGAAAGAAAATATTTTTGCGCCTCTTCATAAGAACCATGGTTTTGCATGGCAATGCCAATGTTATTATACGCCGCACTATATCGAGATATAATGTGCCTCGTAAAAAAATGAGGATAACCATCAACGGTCAATCCCATTGATCCGGGACGTTCCACATAAAATCGAAGGGAACTCTGTTTTGCTTTAAGCTCCGCTAGGTTTATGATGTCGCCCATTTGCACGATAAGCCCAACAGGAAATTGGGGAAAACCAGAGGGCAGTTTAGATTCATGGTCCGCGTAGAGCGCGCGGCCTGTTTTTTGATGAAAATTTAAAACCTCGGGGATAAATTCTTGCGCGCTTTGAAAATAACTCTTAGGCGTCCTTTCCGGATGACGCTCTATCATCTGTCGGTAACCCCAAAACGTCTTTAAGCCAACTAGAGCAACCACGTCCGGCCGCGCGCGTTCAACGATTTGTAGATAAGAGAAGGTGAAAGCGGTGAGGTCATCAGGATCATAAAGCGAAGCGCCTTGGTCCATGGATTTTAATAAATTTTTACCGTAATCATAGGCAAAAAAATCATTGCGCCGCGAAACTGGAAGATTCAACAAAAATGTGCCCATAAGTGCCGCAGTAAAAAAAGCCTTTCGCCAAAGGGTATGGCTATTGGGTGCGACAATGTGCTTTTCTATCGCCCAACCAATCCAAAAACAAGCGCAAATATTGACCATGAGAAGGTTGGGTTCTAAAATTGGGCGCGTGGTTTCTTGCTGGATCGGTAAATTCGCCAATAAAAAATAAGCCGGCCCGGAGAAAAAGAGCGTCAAACCAGTGAACCGTGCATAATATTTTAATGCGCGCTCTTTTGAATACAATAAACTCCACAAACCTAAAAGGGTTAA
>JAHFBY010000148.1 GCA_023249835.1 Elusimicrobiota bacterium
GGCAACCAGCGGGCATCATTCTCGATCACGCCGGAAACATATACCAGTGAAATAGCGCCGGCTCGAACTTTTTGTTTTGATTATGAAGTGGAAGCTTTAAAGCGCAAAGGGTTGGCCCGCGGCGGAAGTTTAGACAACGCCGTTGTCATCGGCATGGACCGCGTCCACAACAAAGAAAAAGAGCTGCGGTTTCCGGATGAATTTGTCCGTCATAAAATTTTAGATTTTTTGGGAGATTTATTCCTCTTGGGCCAGTCTATACAAGGAAAAGTGACCGCAACTAAGATCGGACACGGCCACAACATCAATTTTGTCAAAGAGCTGGCTAAAACTCTGCATAAAAAGGAAGTGACACATGGATGATAATATCTCGATCGCATCCCCAGACTTCAAACCTATTTCTACCCTCGATATTGAAGCGATCCAAAAAGCGATTCCACACCGCTACCCGTTTCTTTTGATCGACCGCGTGCACGTTGTGGAGGCGGATAAACGCGCCGTTGGCGTAAAATGCGTTTCCATGAACGAATGGTTTTTCCAAGGTCATTTTCCAGGCAGGCCGGTGATGCCGGGAGTATTGATCATCGAAGCCATGGCACAAACCGCATGCGCTTTATTTTTAGCTAAACCAGAATACGCCCACAAACTTGCATTTTTTATGGGCATCAGCGATTCAAAATTCAGAAAGCCTGTTGTGCCGGGAGATTTGCTGGAACTTCACATTGAAGTACTCAAGGCGGGCGGACGAGCAGGCAAGGCTCGCGGCGAAGCTAAAGTGGGCAAAGATATGGTGGCAGAAACCGAATTCACTTTCGCTTTGGTGGACAAATCCTAGAACGCTTGAATGAACCCCTTTTCCGTCCATCAGCCTGATCCTCCTGAACATAAGCTAGAACGTATACACCCCACTGCCATCATTCATCCAACTGCGGTTTTAGACGTTTCTGTTGAAGTCGGACCCTACAGCGTTATCGGCGAAGATGTCCATATCAGGGCGCAAACAAAAATTGGCTCTCACTGCGTCATTGAGTTCGCAGAAATTGGCGGCTCTTGTCAAATCTATCCCCATTCTTTTATCGGCACTGCCCCTCAAGATCTAAAATACCGCGGAGAAAAAACAAAAATTATAATTGGAGATGGAACGATCATCCGCGAATGCGCGACCCTTAATCGCGGCACCGCCCGCACCGGACAAACCATCATCGGCAAGGGCTGCCTATTTATGGCTTACTCCCATGTAGCGCACGACTGCGTCATTGAAGATGAAGTGATTTTAGCCAATAGCGTCGCGGTCGCTGGTCACGTCACCATTGGCAGGGGAACAATCGTTGGCGGACTCTCCGGCATCCACCAATTCGTAAAGATCGGTCGGCTCGTCATGGTCGGGGCAGGCGCCATGGTCCCAATGGATGTTCCACCTTTTTGCGTAGTTTGGGGTGACCGGGCGCGCATCGTTGGCTTAAATATGGAAGGGCTACGCCGCCGGCATTATTCCCAAGCCCTGATCCGCTCTTTGCGCGACGTTTATAAAAAAGTATTTTTTAGCGCTAAGAACCTTAAACAAACTCTGCAAAAAATGCAAAAAGAAGCTAACCACGCCGAAGAGGTTCTGGAGTTTTTACGTTTTGTGCAAAATTCGACCCGCGGCATCTGCCGACCGCGTCAAAAAGTAGAAACCAGCGCCTCCCAAACCTGGTAAGCCGCTTATCCCATGGACTCTAATCTTAGCCCCATTGGATTGATCGCAGGCGAAGGAAAATTCCCTTTGCTCTTTGCGCAGGAAGCGCGCAAGAACCGCCGCGAATTGATCGTCATTGCCATAAAGGAAGAAGCGAACGAGGATTTTACTCCTTATGCGCGCACGATCCATACGATTTCAGTAAGCAAATTGGATAAAATAATCCAATCCTTAAAAAAAGAAGGCGTTAAAGAAGCCGTAATGGCCGGGCGCGTGCACCACACCCAAATATTCAGCGATTTGATCCCCGACTTCCGAGCCGCAAAACTGCTGTTTAAAATTAAAGACCGCCGCGCCGACTCCATCTTAGGCGCTGTGGCTGATGAGTTTAAAAAAGACAACATTAAACTGCTGCCTTCCACCACGTTCCTTTCTCATTTAATCCCACCTCCGGGTATGCTCACAAAAGGAAAACTTTCCGAGTCCCAGTCCCGCAACGTTGAATTTGGAATACGCATGGCGCAAGGGCTCTCTGCGCTTGATTTGGGACAAACCGTTGTGGTCAAAAAACGTTCTGTAGTGGCGATTGAGGCAATCGAAGGGACCGACGAATGCATCCGGCGCGCCGGAAAACTTGTAGACGGAAATGTCTTAGTGATCAAAAGCGCAAAACCCAATCAAGATTTGCGTTTTGACGTGCCGATCGTGGGACTAAACACCATTAAGGTGATGCGTGAAGCGCGCGCCGTGGTATTGGCTGTGCAAGCCCATAAGACCTTAATGCTGGACAAAGATCAGTGCGTCCAAGAAGCTAACGATCACAAGATACATATACTCGCATGGTAAATAAAACATCGGTCGGCGTTATTGGAGTGGGCCATTTAGGTCAGCACCATGCCCGCATCCTTTCTGAGTTGGGTAGCTGCTGGCTTGCGGGCGTGGTTGATCACGATCCTAAACGCGCGGCACATATCGCTAAAAACTGTAAAACAACGGCCTATACGGATTACCATGAACTCCTGCCGCAAATAAAGGCCGCGGTCGTTGCTGTTCCCACACCCTTGCACTATTTAATTGCTAAAGAATGTTTGCAAAAAGGTTTGCATTGTTTGGTAGAAAAACCATTGTGCGAAACTGTAGAGCAAGCAGAGGAACTGATCCATATCGCCCAAAGCCAAAACCTGATTTTACAGGTGGGGCATGTAGAACGTTTTAACCCGGCTGTCATAGCAGCGCATAACTATATTAAAAATGCCAAATTTATCGAAGTCAACCGGCTTGGACCTTATGACCCAAGAGTTTCACATATCGGCGTAGTTCTAGACATCATGATCCATGACTTAGATATTGTCCTCTACCTCGTAAGTTCTGAAATTGAAAGCTTGGAATCGTTTGGCGCTAAGGTGATCTCTGAACATGAGGATATCGTTAAATGCCGTTTGCGGTTTAAAAATGGCTGTATCGCAGACTTGTCGGCATCAAGAGTCTCTTTAGAGCAATATCGCAAAATTCGCATTTTTCAACCCGACGCCTATATCTCATTAGACTACGCGCGCAAAGATTTAAAAATATTTAAAAAGAAAAAAAGCAAAGTGGAAAGCTTTAGCGACATACAAATTATTAAACCTCCATTAAAAAATGAAGAGCCTTTGCGCTTGGAATTGGAACATTTCATCGAGTGCATTCATGAAGGAAAAGCGCCGCAAGTAAGCGGCGAACATGGCCGCGACGCGCTGGAGTTGGGACTAGAAATATTAAACCAGTTGCACATTCACGAGTTGTCCAACGCTTAAGGTGAAGAGTTCTGGCTATGCGTAGAGTCTTAATTTCCACGGGCGATTTCTCCGCTGATATTCACGCCGCCTCGCTCATTTTAGAGTTAAAAAAGTTAGACCCATCCCTCCACGTTACCGCCCTGGGAGGAATCAAGCTTAAAGCCGTATCCGATGTCTTTTTAAAAGATATGGTGGATTTGGACGTTTCTGGATTCACTCAACCGATTAAACAATTCTTCAATCTTAAAAATATCCTTCTCAACACTGTTTTTCCACTTTTAGACCCCCAACAGCTCTCCGCAGTGATTTTAGTGGACTATTATGGATTTAATATCCGCATTGCTCATAAAGCTAAAGCCATGGGCATACCGGTTTTTTATTTTGTGAGCCCGCAAGTTTGGGCCAGTCGTCGCTGGCGAGTAAAAAGTTTGAAAAAAAGCGTAAGCAAAATGTTGGTGATCTTTCCATTTGAAGAGGGTCTTTACCGTTCCCAAGGAGTGCCGGTCGAGTTCGTAGGTCACCCTTTGCTTGACCAATTGCCCAACCCTAACGGCAAAGCCCCATCCAGAACTTCGCCTATCTTTAGTTTTATGCCGGGATCAAGGGTTCGCGAGTGCGATCGGCATATTCCGCTGATGTGCGCCGCGCTAGAGCGCTTGCAAGAACGTTGGCCCAACCTTAAGGCCCGGATGTTTGCCGCGGACAACCTATCGGACGCTTATTATAAAAAGTTTAAAGGTATGGAAGATTTTGAGTGGGTACGGGGAAATGATCTAAATAAGCGGCTAGAGTCCACCGTCATTGTTACGGCATCGGGCACAGCAACCCTGGAAAACGCCCTGCTCGGACTGCCCATGGTCGTAGTCTATCAAATGTCTTGGCTCACCTATTGGCTGGCGCGCTGGTTAATTCGAGTTCCCTATATTTCCATGCCCAATTTACTGGCTAAAAAAGAATTAGTGCCGGAATTTGTCCAATACAAAGCCACGCCCCGATCTATCACCAGAGCCATTGAAATGATCCTAACCCAACCCCAAAGGCTTGAAGGAATGGTACGGGAATTGATACAATTAAGGGAACAACTGGGTCAACCAGGCGCTTATGCGCGAGCAGCACAATCTATTTATAAATCATTGTGAATCATGATAATATTCAAGCGGCTTCTTAAGTACACAAAGCCCTATACCGTCCGCTTTGTGGAAGGCGCGCTCTGCATGGCCATGGTGGCGCTCCTCACCACGGGCACGATCGTCCTAATTCGAACAGTGGTTGATGACGCGCTAATTTCCAAAGAACAACAGACCCTGCTTTACGTTACGCTCTGCTTTCCTTTAATATTTCTGCTCAAGGGCATTTTTTCTTATTTACAGAACTATTTGATGAACTATATCAGCCGCTCAATCATACGTGATATTAGGCTTGAGCTGTTCACTCATTTGCAAAACCTTTCCCTGGACTATTACCATAATAACTCTACGGGCCGCATCATGAGCCGGGTCACCAACGATACCACTCAACTGCAAAACTCTATCGGACAAGTACCGGTCCAAATCGTGCGCGATGGATTAACCTTGACCTGCTTGATCGGAACGATTTTTTACCTGCACTGGAAATTTGCCCTAATCACCTTGGTTCTTTTTCCCATTGCCGCATTTCCCGTGGGCTTATTGGGAAAGAAACTGAGACAAGCCGGCAGGCAGATACAGGTTCGCATGAGCGATCTATTTATGTACTTGCAAGAAGGCATTACCGGCAATATCATTACTAAACTATTTTGCAAGGAAAAAGAAGAAATTGAACGTTTTGCTAAGGAAAATAACGCGTACTATGCCGACACAATGCGCTGGGTGCGGGCCGACGTTCTAGGCGCTCCGATCATGGAATTTTTAGGCTCGTTTGCCGCCGCGTTTCTTTTGTGGTACGGCGGGCGAGACGTAATCCAAGGAGCCTGGACTGCGGGCAGTTTTTTTTCGTTTTTAGGCGCTTCGCTTTCCGCTTATAAACCGGTTAAGGATTTCACCAGCCTTAACTCCCAAATTCAACAAGGCGTGGCTTGCGCGGAACGAATTTTTGAGCTGCTGGACGAGAAACCAGCTCTCATCGAAAAATCCAACGCCATTATCTTAGCCCCGTTCACCCATGACATACAATACAAAAACGTCCATTTCAGCTATACCACGGGCCCAC
>JAHFBY010000149.1 GCA_023249835.1 Elusimicrobiota bacterium
AAAAGTGAAATACCGTTAACGTCCCCAGCAGCGTAAATGTTAGGGTTAGAGGTTTGTAGTTTTTGCGGGTGCACTTCAATGCCTTTAGCTGTCTTGCGCACCTGCGCTTGCGCTAAATTCAAGTTCTCACAGTTAGCCTTTCGGCCAATACAAACTAAAACTTGATCTGCTAAAATTTCCTCATGGCTCGATAAAACCAATTGCCAACGACCGTCTTTATAATTTAAATTTTGCACAGTTGTTCCGGTTCGAATTTTTATGCCGCGCTTTTCAAATATTGTTTTTAAGGCCGATGAAACATATTCATCTTCGCCCGGCAATATCTGAGAAGTCAGCTCCACCAGGCTCACCTGTGAACCCAATTCGTTATATAAACAAGCGAACTCGCAGCCCACGGCGCCTGCTCCCACGATTAAGAGTTCTCGCGGAATTGAGCGCAAAGATAAGATTCGGTCAGAATCCAAAAGTTGTTTTTGCCAAGCGTCAAAGGGCGGCGGAAAATAAATTTGCGAACCAGCGGCAATGATGCAGCGGTCAAAGGATTCTGTACGTATTTTCTTGGGATCAAGCGGTTCGCTGATCTTTAGCTCTTGCGGCGAGATAAACTCCGCTCGACCATAAACTGTCTGCACTTTAGACAACTTTAAACTCTGGGCCACACCAGCGCGCAAGCTTTCCACGACCTGCTCTTTTTGTGCATGCGCTTCCTGCCAGAAACAATCCGTTAGAACTCCGGATTTAAGATTAACAAGCGGATTAAACGTTGTTGAACTTTTAATACCATGCAGTTTGCGGCCATAAGAGAGCAAAGATTTGGAGGGAATACACCCGCGGTTTAAGCAAAGACCTCCTAACTTTTCCTCTTCCACGAGCAAGACCTCGGCGTTTTGTTTAGCGGCATACTTCGCTGCGGCTTCTCCCGCCGGCCCAGCGCCGATAATGATAATTTTCATGGGACTTGAAGGTGCCAGTTGGTATTTTTTTGGTAAGCGTAGGCGGCTTGCAAAAGTGTGGACTCAGCAAAAGGTTTAGCTAAAATTTGCAAACCAACGGGCAATTTGTTTTGGGAAAATCCGCATGGAATCGAAATCCCCGGGATTCCTGCCAAGTTGCAAGAAATCGTATAAATGTCAGAAAGGTACATTTGCACTGGATCTGCGTTTTTTTCCCCGCTGCGAAAGGCCGGCGTGGGGGCAGTGGGGGTTAAGATCATATCCACTTCTTTAAACGCGCGGGTAAAATCCTCGCTGATCAAGGTCCGCACCTTTTGCGCTTGCGCGTAATAAGCGTCATAATAGCCGCTGGACAACGCATAGGTCCCCAACATGATCCGCCGTTTAACTTCCGGTCCAAAACCTTCGCTGCGCGATTTTTCAACCATTTCTAAAAGATTCTTTGCCCCTGGGCTCCGGTGTCCATAGCGCACACCGTCGAATCGCGCCAAGTTGGCGCTGGCTTCCGAAGGCGCCAAAATATAGTATACCGGCACCGCCAAATCCGTGTGCGGCAACGAAATTTCCCCAACCTGCGCGCCCTGAACTTTAAATGTTTCTACCGCAGCCATGATCAGTTTCCGCACTTCGGAGTCTAAACCATCGCCAAAATATTCCCTGGGTAACCCAATGCGCAAACCTTCCATGGGCCGTTTCATTTCTTCTCTAAAATTTGGCACGGGCAAAGGAGAAGAAGTGGAGTCCATGGGGTCTTGTCCACAAATTGCTTGCAACAAAAGCGCGCAATCTTCCGCAGTTCGAGAAAAAGGGCCGATTTGGTCCAGTGAAGAAGCGAACGCCACCAACCCATAACGCGAAACTCGACCATATGTTGGTTTTAGTCCCACCACGCCGCAAAAACTCGCGGGTTGCCGAATGGACCCTCCGGTATCAGAACCTAAGGCCAGCGGGGACATCCCTCCGGCCACCGCGGCAGCCGAACCGCCGCTCGAACCGCCCGGAACCCTGTTCTGGTCCCAGGGATTGCACGTTGTTTGAAACGCGGAATTTTCTGTTGAGGAACCCATAGCGAACTCATCCATATTGGTTTTACCTATGATGAGGGCTCCTTGGCTGCGCAACTTAGCAATGACGGTCGCATCGTAAGGCGAAATAAAATTTTCCAAAATCTTGGAAGCGCAGGTCGCGTTTAGTCCTTGGACGCAAATGTTATCCTTAACCGCGATTGGAACGCCTGCCAAATCTCCTGCGGGTTCGCCTTTACTTATTTTTTCATCCACGCTTTCCGCGGCAAAGCGCGCTTGATCCTCATTTAAACTTAAAAATGCCTTAACCTTAATATCCTCTTTTTTAACCTTCTCTAAAAATGCGTCCAACACCGCAAGCGCGGAGACGTTGCGGCTCTGAACGTTTTTAACAATGGCGCAGGCAGAAAGTTCAGCGGCAGGAGTCATATTATTCGATCACTTTAGGAACCTTAAATAAATTCTCTTCGCGGTCGGGGGCATTAGCTAAAATTCCAGAAGTGTCTCTATTTCCGGAAGAAACATCCTCGCGCCAATGATCCTTAACCGTAAAGGGATGCGCGCAGGGCGCAACGTTTTCAGTTGAAACATTTTTTAATTTTTCTACCTGCGCCAAGATCTGTGATAACTGCTCGGTAAAAAGCTCAGACTCATTTTCCTTTAACTCCAACCTCGCCAGACGGGCGACATGTTCTACTTCTTGTTTAGTAATTGCCATCCCATTAAATCCTTTTTAGCGGCGCATATTTGATCAACAGTTTTTTCCAAACACCCGAATCAAAACTGACCGACACTTTTAAATGGTCCCCGGAACCGCTGATTAAGGTGACCTTTCCCCGACCAAACAATGGGTGCTCTACCCTCTGGCCAACGCAATAAACCGAACGTTCTTCCGCTAAAACAGGCGCGGAAACGTTGCGCGAAAGTAGTGAATCCTCATCTGTAAACTCGCCGGCTAGCGGCTCTATGATAAGCCCAGCTTCCTGAATAAACCTGGAAGGCAAATTCCAGTGCGTCTGGCCAAAGATGCGGCGGGAAGCGCTGGAAGTTAAAAAGAGCCTGTCCTTGGCGCGGGTCATGCCCACGTACGCCAAACGGCGCTCCTCTTCGATTTCATCATTATCAAACTGCGCCTCTCCTAAAGGAAAAAGACCCTCTTCCAAACCGGTTAAAAAGACGTTGGCAAACTCAAGGCCCTTAGCCAAATGAACGGTCATCAAAGTGACGCCTTTTTTCTTTTGGTCGGCGTTATCTAAACCCGTGCTCAAACTCACTTGTTCAAGGTATGCGAACAAAGACTTATCTTCAGATTTTTCCTCAAACTCCTCGCAAGCGTTGAGCAGCTCCTGCACGTTATTGAGCCGCGCGCTCGCTTCCAGGTCCGCTTTCGCCTCTTCCTGCATGGTTTCCAGCATTTTTGTTTTAGAAAAAATTTCACGCACCAAGTTGGACACGCTCAACTCTTCCCTCCGCCGGATCCAATCGTCAATCAGGCTAGAAAATAACGCCAACCCGTTTTGCGCGCGACCTGTAAAACCGCTTGCCAACTCGCCTTCTTTAATAGCTTCATAGATGGATATGGACCGGTTCTGAGCATAATACCCAATCGTTTCTAAAGTAGATTTACCGATCCCGCGAACCGGGGTATTGATAATGCGCTTTAAGCTGATATCGTCCTTAGGGTTAGCGATCAATTTCAAGTAGGCCAGCAAGTCCTTGACCTCGGCGCGTTCATAAAAGCGGACGTTTCCGATCAACAAATATGGAATTTCTTGCTGCCGGAACGCGTCTTCCAAAACGCGCGACTGCGCGTTGGTGCGGTAAAAAACAGAACATTCGGCATACTCGGCGCCCTGTTCATCCACCAACTCTTTAACCTTCTGGCTCACCCAATGCGCCTCGCTAACCTCGTTTGGCAATTGCTGCACACAGATAGGCTCTTGTGATTGTCGTTGACTCCACAACTTTTTTTCTTTGCGCGACTGGTTATTGCGCACCAGTTGCCAAGCGGCTGACAAAATGGCCTGAGTGCTGCGGTAGTTCTGTTCGAGCACAATCACTTTAACGTTGGCGTAATCGCGTTCAAATTCTAAAATATTTTTTATGTCCGCCCCGCGCCAGGAATAGATCGCCTGATCGTCATCGCCCACAACGCAGATGTTTTTATGTTGTGCGGCCAAGGTTTTTGTCAGGAGGTACTGGGCGCGGTTAGTGTCTTGATACTCGTCTACTAGAAGATATTGAAAACGGCCCTGGTACTTCTGGCACAAGCTTGGATAGGAGTGCAAAAGTTCCACTGTTTTTAAAAGCAGGTCTCCAAAATCAAACGCTCCGGCTAACCGCAGTTTCTTTTCATAGAGAGTATAAACCGCGGCCAAGTTTTCTTTATTGGGATCGCCCGATGAGGAAGCGTGAACAAAAAAAGAGCCGGCGTCCATGAGGTTATCTTTTTCGCGCGAAATGCGGTTAACGAAAAAGCTTGGCTTATTTTTTTTCTCGTCTAAGTTCAGTTCGCGCAAACACTCTCGGACCACCCTTTTTTGGTCGTCATCGTCATAAATTGTATAATGGCGCGCAATGCCGCAAGCCTCGCCTTCAACGCGCAAAAACTGCGCGCAAAAAGAATGGAAAGTAGATATCCAAATGCCGGACCCCGCCCCGCCGGTCAAGTTCGACACCCGTTCGCGCATTTCACTGGCCGCTTTATTAGTAAAAGTTACAGCCAAAATGTTCCAAGGTTTTACGCCTTGCTCCAACAAATGTCCGATCCGATAGGTTATAACTCGAGTTTTTCCAGACCCTGCCCCTGCCAAAATAAGCATGGGCCCTTCACCGTAGCTAACCGCTTCTTTCTGCGGTCCATTGAGGCCTGAATAATCAAGAGTTGTCATGGTGTTTTCCATCGTTGTCATTTTTTAGGAAGCCTCGCTGTAAAAGTGGACCCTTGCCCCAGGACAGACTGAACTTGAATGTTCCCGGAATGCGATTCTATAACCCACTTAGCAATCGTCAAACCCAAACCTGTCCCCCCCCTACTGCCCGGAGCCTGTTTAAACCTTTGAAAAATTTTTTCCAAATGTTCCGGTGGAATGCCTTTACCGTTGTCTTGAACATGAATGAAAACTTCCGTTGCTTTTATTTCCAGCAATAATTTTATTTTGCCGCCGGACTGAGTGAACTTAAGCGCATTATCGAGAAGATTGGTAATCGCGCGCTCCATCAACGTACCGTCCGCCATAATGATCACCGGCGGCGCTTTGACCAGGGAAAAAGTCATGCCCGTCACATGGTCAGTCACTGAAGCGGTTAATTCAATTTGCAGTTGTCGGGCTATTCCCTGCATGGACTCTATCAGCTCATGAAAAACAGCCGTCATGTTCCACTCGTCCGGCGTCACTGTCATTCGACCAGACTCCAGCTTCGCATAATCCAAAATGTTATTGATCAATTTTATCACCTTTTGGGTGGCAATTTCCATGATCTGCATATAATACTTTTGATGCTCGTCTAACGCTCCGACTTGTCCGTCTAAAAAAAGTTTAAGGAACCCTTTCACCGAGGTTAAGGGACTCTTTAAATCGTGCGTCACCGAATGCACAAAATCGTCCTTCATTTCTTCAAGTTGCCTTTCTAAGGAAACGTCGCGCA
>JAHFBY010000150.1 GCA_023249835.1 Elusimicrobiota bacterium
TAAGTCGCGTGTCCCCAGAATCAATACACCAGGATATTGCTACAAGAGCGTGGCCATCGATATAAAATCGGGTTAATTGAGGTTAAGGGGATTCAGGAGAACCCTCTTCATCGTCTGCGGGACCGGATTCAATTTCATTGACAAAAGATTGGTTGTTTGTTTGGGGCGGGAGCTTGTTATTTCCCATGCTGATAGATGATATTGAGACTGCGGAGGTTTCCGGCGCTTTGATTTGCGGCATACGCGAGATTAGGTTGGCCCGACGGCGGCGCATGAACGGGGTTTCCCGCAAAGGGCTCCATTTGCGCGGGCTCGGCAATATGGACGCCAGGGCTACGGACTCTTCTGTGGAAAGCACGGAAGCGCTTTTTCCATAGTAGTGGCGCGCGGCCGCTTCAATGCCGAATATCCCGTCCCCCCACTCCACGCAATTTAAATAGAGTTCCAAGATCCGCCGCTTCGTTAATACGGTTTCCAGCCAAACCGTAATGATCGCTTCCTTAAGCTTGCGCAAGATATTTTTGGAAGGGGATAAATAGAGCGTGCGCGCCAACTGCTGGGTGAGGGTGCTGCCCCCATAGGCAAATTTTTTTCGCTGCCAATTGATTTGAAACGCAATTTTAATTTGGTCGAAATCAAAACCAGAGTGTTGATAAAACGTGTCATCTTCCGCCAACAGCACCGCATGTACCAAGTTGGGAGAAATGGAGCCAAGGTTCACCCAAACCCTCTTCGGCTTAAGCTCCCTACCTTTTTTTTGGGCTTGGCGGATACGCCTATGTATTAAAGAGGTGGTCTGCGGGTTTTGTGTTTTAAGGCGCGGCACATAAGGCAGCCAACATAGGTATAGCGAAGGGCCAATCAAGCAGACCAAAACTATCCGCGCTAACCAGTTTAAACGCCCCCAAATTAACATACGGAAATTATGATAATTATTTGCTGCGGATTCTCTAGAGAACCTCTCCATTTAAGACCCAATTAGGCCCTGTCTCCAGAATTGCCGGAATTAGTCCTAGCGGTCCAAAAGAACCCCTTTTTTGATGTACTCTTTAATGAGGGATTGATAAGGGATATGAATCGCGTTAGCCTTTTCCTTAACCAAATTTAAGAGATAATCGGGAAGGCGAATAGAGATAATGATACACATTAAAACCGACGCTGTCAATGGGAGTATCTCTTTAGTGTTTCGAGTAACTCCGACGAGGACGTAAAATCCGAGTTTTTGCTCTCCGTCGATCCACTCGAAACACTAAAGAGATACCAATGGGATTATACACCTTGGAGACCAATCAATGGGGGCCACTCGTGACCGTCAGCTACATTACGCCCACGACTTCTGCAATGTTTTTAACCCCGTCTTTTGCCAATAGGTTTGCCAGGCCTTGCGCGATGTTGGCGGGCGTCCCCGGGCCGTTGTATATCCAGCCGGTGTAGAGTTGCACGAGAGTGGCGCCGGCTTTAATTTTGCGGTAGGCGTCTTCGGCGGTGAATATGCCTCCCACGCCAATGATGATTGCTTTTTTCCCAACTTTACGATAGAGGGAACGCACCATTTCAGTGGATCTTTTTTCTAGCGGGCGACCGCTCAATCCGCCGGCTTGCGGCGCGACGTTGGGCACGTTTTCCCGAGAAAGGGTCGTGTTGGAGCAGATGAAATGAGCTTTGTTTTGCAGTACACAATCGATGATTGGGTCCAGTTCCGCCTCATTTAAATCAGGCGCGATTTTAACGCAAACAGGTTTTTCCGGAATATTTTTAGTTTGTGCCAAGGAACGGTTTTTGGCTTGGATTCCCGAAAGCAGGGGCTCGAGTTCCTTTTGCAGGCTGCGTAAACCAGGGGTGTTGGGCGAACTGACATTGACCGCGATATAATCGGCGAACGGCCAGAGCCGCTCCAAACTATAAATGTAATCTTCTAAGGCAACGGATAATGGGGC
Organism: Elusimicrobiota bacterium; assembly: GCA_023249835.1. Taxonomy (GTDB): domain Bacteria; phylum Elusimicrobiota; class Elusimicrobia; order 2-02-FULL-39-32; family 2-02-FULL-39-32; genus JAHFBY01. The sequence goes on from JAHFBY010000150.1 coordinate 1,938, forward strand.
GACTTTGCTTTTTCCAATATTTAGTCCCAACGGCAGTTGCGGAAGAGGCAATTGTGTTAAGGTGCGCGCGACCTCCGCAGCGCCCGGGTTATTGAACCCTAAACGGTTGATGAGCGCGGAGTATTCGGTCAGACGGAACAGGCGCGGGGACGGGTTTCCAGGTTGGGGGCGCGCTGTAACCGTGCCACATTCGATAAACCCAAAACCAAACGCGCTTAAGACCGGGTAGAGTTTACACTCTTTGTCAAAACCTGCGGCCAGGCCAATGGGGTTTTTGAACTCCTGGCCCCAAACCTGAACGCGCAATGAGGGGTAATCCGCTTTAAAATATCTTTGAATCCACGGGAGCAGCCATTGTGCGCTTTGCAAAGCGCGCAATGACCCAGTGGCGCAGTGGTGCGCAAATTCCGGATCCATGGCAAACAACAAAGGACGTATTAAGTTTTTATAAAGCACGCGTTTAAACTACTGCTGAAGCTTAATGGCGGCAATTGCTTTTTTAGCTAAAAAACGAATGTCTGGATTGGGATCGTCTTGCGCCACCTTTTCGAGAAATGGAACCATCTTAGGCGATGAGGCTTTTTCTAATTGTTCAATGGCATAAGAACGAATGGACTTTTCCGGATCGTTCAAGGCTTGCGCAAAGACATCCAAAGATGCGTCACTTTTCTCAAAACTCGCTAATGCCTCCAACGCGCTATGCCGCACGTCCGGCTCCTTATCCGTTGCCAATGATTTTAATATCGGAAGGCCGACCGGATTGCGCGATTTCCCTAAAGAAACGCAAAAACTGGAACGGACCTCAGGGTCGGGATCGCGGCTGGAAATGGACAAACCGGCAAACTCGCGCGCCCCATTTTTCAATCGCGCTAAAAGCGGCCCTAAATGCAGGGCCGCGCGCCGACGAATTTCCACGGTGGGGTTCTGCAAAGCTAAGAAAAGTTTTTCTTGCCCTTCAGGTTCGGACACTCCCTGCTCCACTAACATAAGCGCGGCCAACATTTGATTTTGGTCATAGCGGTCTTTGGTTTGCACCTTTCGGCATATTTTTTTCAAACTTCTCCGGTATTCAGAGAACTGATTGAATAAGGAAAGTTGATTTAACGCTAAGTAACGGTTAGTGTCGTCTTGATCATTCAGGGCCGCTTTGCGATAAAAGGAAAAACCTTCGTCGCGGCGAGCGAAGAGACCGGCTAATTGAACGAGCAACGCGCGCCGAACGTTCGGCTCCTTTTCCCGGTTGTATAAGGAGCGCAGGCTGTCGGCAGCTTCAGCGCCGCCAAGCTCACCTAAAGTTTGGGCCATTAAGATGCGCAACTCAGGGTTAGGATCGCGGGCAAACTTTGTCATGGCCCCAACGATCTCGCTAAAACGAAAGTTGCGCAAGCTCCGGCGCGCGGACATTTGGGTTTCAAGGTCCTCAGACTTCAAGTCTTTCATCACGTCTTTGGCCGAGCGCGCTTTAGCCGCCAAAGGCGAACCGGCAAAAGCTAAACACAAAAACGCCAACCCAAGAAGGGTTCCGATGTTAAACGCATAGGGCAAGAGTTCCGTGATTTTTTTTGCCAAGGTTTGACCGCGCGGGCCGATCATTTCCACTCGCGCCTCAGGACCAAACTCCAAGAGCACTTGCAGGCAAGCGCCGCACGGCGTCAACGTTTTTTTAGCCTCGCCGCTAAAAATAGCAATGCGCTGAATTTTTTTCTCACCGCTGCCAACGGCCTGGACCACAGCGCTGCGTTCTGCGCAAATCGTCAAACCATATGAAGCGTTTTCCACGTTGCACCCGGTATAGATTTTTCCGCTTCCTGCGACCAACGCCGCCCCGACTTTAAACCGAGAATAAGGAGCGTACGCGCGCCGGGACGCGGCTTGCGCGGCCCGCATGAGAGGATCTTGTTTTTTTAATGGCATCTTATTTATGATATTTGCCGATGATCAGGTCCAATTTTTTGCGCGTTGCCTTGTTAAACGCTTTGGGATTGGTCATGACCGCAAACCGCGCTGCGCTTGCGCATTCGCAACTCCTCTGCCGCACTAAACCGGGCAGCGCGTTTTTTATTAATTGTTTGACGTGGGCCACGTTAGAATGAATGGTTCTAACCACCTTTTCTACGCTTACCTCCTCGTCGTCTTTCCAAACGTCGTAATCCGTTACCAAGCCCACCGTGGCGTAACAGAGTTCGGCCTCTCTAGCTAACCGCGCTTCCGGAAGGTTAGTCATGCCGATGATGGAAAATCCTAGCTGCCGCCAAACTTGGGATTCCGCCTTGGTGGAGAACGCCGGGCCTTCAATGATGACGAACGTGCCGCCCAGGTGTATGGGGTTCTCCAGGCTCTTGCCCGCGGCGTAGAGGTTTTGGCTCAACGCTTGGCAATAGGGATGGGCGAAGGTGACGTGGCCAACAATCCCTTCCCCATAAAAAGTAGACCCAGGCCGGTTTTGAGTGCGGTCAAAAAGCTGGTCAGGAATAACGAAGTGTTTGGGGGCGAGCTCCTCTTTGAGCGAACCGCACGCGGAAACCGACAACACCTGCTCCACGCCAATGGACTTGAGCGCCCAAATATTAGCGCGGGAATTAATTTCTGAGGGCAAGATCACGTGCCCGCGCCCATGTCTGGGCAAGAAAGCCACATCCACGCCTTCCAGCGTTCCCACCACGATAGAGTCCGACGGGTTCCCGAACGGCGTTTTTACTTTGATCTCTTTTAAATTTTTAATGCCCTCGATCTCATAGACCCCGCTGCCGCCAATGACGCCAACCGTAGCCAACACCTTGCTTTTAATTTTCGCCATAACTTCTCCTTTGTATATCAATTAGATTGAGCTGAAAAGCGCTCTCCCCTCGCCTGCGGTCCGGTTCCAAATGGAACACCGCGTCAATGTAGACTTCCTTTGCCAACTCTTTGACCGCGCTGCCCATCCTCCAACCTACGGCATGTAGAGTGGCTCCGTCTTCCCCGCTCAAAGATAAATGTAAATGGTCTTTAGTTTTTCCGATTTGCGAAAGGTTTTTAACTCTGAATTTCTTAACGGCAAAAATGGGCGGAGGGTTATCCTGGCCAAAAGGTTCCAGCATTGAAATCTGCGCCAGGAGATCGTAGTTAATGCTCTCAATGGAAAGCTCGCGGTCAATTTCAATGGGAGAAACCTTAAGCGCGCCGGACATTTCCCGCGCGGCCACGGCTTTCAACTTTTCTCTGAGCGCGGGAATGTTTTCCGCCTTGAGCGTTAGCCCAGCCGCGGCCGCATGTCCGCCAAAACGGTCGAGGAACTCTTTGCATTCCGCGAGCGCGTTTACGATATTAAAACCGGGGATTGAACGGCACGAACCCGTGGCTAGTCCGTCCCGCGTTATGAGGAGGACCGCTGGGCGGTCAAACTTGCGGAGCATGACGTTGGCAACGATGCCCGTGACCCCGTGGTCTAAACCGCTGGCCACCACGAAAATGATTTTGTCATTGACCAAATCGCATTGCGCTTCCACTAAACTCGAAAAATGTTCGCTGTTGGATTTTTGCAACAATTTGCGGTCCTGATTTAAGAGCATCATTTCCCGCACCAAGGCGCCGGACTCTCTTTCGCTTTCGCTGATCAACAGCATGACCGCAAGATCCGCTTTTAAAAACCGGCCAGCAGCGTTTAAGACCGGCGTTAAACTAAAAG
>JAHFBY010000151.1 GCA_023249835.1 Elusimicrobiota bacterium
GAATATCCCAATTGTCGTTAGGCCCAAAAATTGTGGACGGAGTTATGGACGTGAAGTTAGAACCGTACTGTTGTTTCAGTAGGTGAATTTGAACGTCCATCATTCTTTTTGCATACCCGTAACCTCTATGTCCATGATAAGGGACGCCTATGTGCAGGTTTTTCTCCTGCAACATTTCTGTTGAATTTTCATCAAATACGCAGTTAGATAGCACGGCGACCAGTTTTTGCACATCGTTTTCTTGAGCTGCGCGTAAAACGTTGGTGTTGATGCTTATGTTTTCTGCAAACATGTCGGCATTTTTCTCTGCGTTAGTTTTTACGCCGGCTACTTTGGCGGCTAAATGGATCACTTTTTGCGGTTTGTATTTAGAGAATACGTTGCGCGTTTGTTCAAGTTCTAATAAATCGGCGTCATGGCGATTAAGAAAAATTGCGTTTGGACAAAGGGTTTTAAGCGCGTTGCCGACTAACCCGTTTCCTCCGGTAACTAATAATTGATTTTTATAACTAGAACTCATTACCTTATGTCCTTATGATTTTTAGCGTTCGGGTAGATTTAAAGGGAAGCGAGAAGGGTCAAGTTTTTTAGCTGGGAATGGGCTCTTTGTTTTTAAGCATTAACTCGGAGTGGCACTTTTTAATCCTTTCCACTAAACTGTCCACGTCAATTCCACATAGTTTGTGCAAATATTCCCTGCCGCCGTTGTCCATGTGATAAGCATCTTCAATGCCAATGCGCTTGAGCGGGACATTTAAATTAAAGTCCACGCAGGTTTCAGCAATCGCGCTGCCAATCCCACCGCTCAAAAAGTGTTCTTCCACGGTCACGAGCATTTTATAGGTGTTTGCGATTTTTTTTAAAGAGGCGGCATTGACCGGTTTAATCTTAAAAATGTCCGCTACCCCAATATGGATACCCTCTTGCGCCAGCCGTGCTTTTGCTTCCATGACTTTTTGCATCATGTAACCGTTGGTGATCACGCAAATTTCATCGCCGCGTTCAATTTCACAGATGCCTTCCTCTAAAAAGCGAGATTCTCCTTCTTTATAGATAGAAGGCAGCGGTTTGCGGTCTAATCGGATATAGCGAAATTTGGGGTTTTCATAAGATATTTTGGCGCAGGCATAGGTGGAAACGCTGTCGCTGGGCGATAGAATTTCAATGTTGCCCAAGGCGCGCATACAGCCAATGTCTTCGGTGGCGTAGTGCGTAGGGCCGGCGTCATCGTAACTGTAGCCTGAACCCACGCCTAAAACAGTGACCGGCAGGTTCATCGTTGCCAATCCTATCTTTATTTGTTCAAAGCAGCGGAAAGTGACAAAGGGCACCATAGCATAAATATAACTGATCTTTCCAGACAATGCTAACCCCGCGGCCAGGTCCACCATGTTTTGTTCACAAATGCCGGCGTGGATGAACTGTTCGCCCAGTTCTGCGCGAAAGCGGTCCAAGGCTTGCGCGCCAAAATCCGCGGTTATGAAATAAATGTCCTTGTTTTTAGAAGCCGCCTCGAATATGGCGTTGACAAAAATATCTCTTTGCAGGTTAATGGTCGTTGCCATGGGTTACTCCGTTAAAGTGAAGGCGGCCAGGTTTTCCCGAGCCAGGTTGATTTGCCCGGCGTCGGGCATCCGGTTGTGCCACTCTGATTTGTTTTCCATAAATGAGATGCCCTTGCCTTTAACGCTGTTGGCAATGATGGCCGTCGGCTTTTTGTTGTTGCTCTTGGCCACCGTGTCAAAAGCTTGAAAAATCTCTTTGTAAGAGTGTCCGTTAATTGTGGTTGCGTTCCAGCCAAAAGCTTTCCATTTGTCTTCCATGGGGTCAAGCTTAATGCATTGTTCAGTGTCATTTAAAATACACAGGCGGTTGCGGTCTACGATCACGACCAGGTTGTCGAGCTCATAGTGCGAGGCAAACATGGCGGTTTCCCAAATGGAACCTTCGTAGCATTCGCCGTCGCCTACGATCACATAGGACTTAAAATCTTTCTTATCTTTTTTATTGGCAAAGGCCAGTCCAGCGCCAATGGTGAATCCGTGGCCCAGCGATCCGCAGATCGCTTCAATACCCGGAATAGAGTGGTCCGCATACATCCGCAATATCCCATCCGGACGGGTGAACTTTTGCAGCTCTTCTTTCGGATAGAACCCCAGGTCCGCTAAAATGGGGTATAAAACCATGGAGGCATGGCCTTTGCTCACGATGATCGTGTCCCGGTCCCTCGATTTCGGGTGAACCGCGTCATATTTCAATACGCCGCCATAAAAGAGCGCGCAAACAATTTCCGCGCAGGAATAACACGATGGAATATGTCCTTTGCGCGTGCGGATAACCATTTCAAAGAGCTCCTCTCTGAGCCACCGCGATCTTTTAATGAGTTCGGGTATGTTGGGCATTGTGTTCTCCAGTCAAAATATTTCTTTCCAATTTGTGGGAAGCCATCTCGCGCACGTGCATCGCTGTGTCCCGCCCGAACTTTTCTTCCACCATCGCTAAATATTTTTCGTTGCTGAAGTAAGCGTTCCAGGCATTGTCGCGGAAACGGATAACCTCCGCCGCCTTTAAATATTTGGTGGGTAACGGCAAAGTGTCCACGGAATGTTGCGAGTATTGAGTCCAGCTTTTAGGCAATGCCCAGCCTTGCTCTACCGCCAAGTTATAGAGTTGAGAACCAGGGTAAGCCATGGCCGAGTAAAAGTTCGCAAACTCATAATTAAACTTCATCGCTTCCTCCAGCGTCATTTGCATGGACTCTAAATCGTCTTCCGGCAGGCCAAAAATGTAGTTGGCAATAATATAAATTCCCGCTTGCCGCACTTTTTCAATCGTGGGGTACAGCTCGTCTTGCGCGTAACCTTTTTTAACGTCCGCGCGCACTCTTTCCGAGGCGGATTCAAACCCAAAACAAAGCCAGTTAACGCCTGCTTTTTTAAGCTTTTCAATGGTCCCTTCCCCGCGCATAGTGTCTACCCGCGCGTACGCCCAAATGTTGAGCTTATAGCCGCGCTCAATAATGCCGTCGCAGATCGCGTGCACATGTTTGGTGTTTAAAACAAACATTTCATCGGAAAGTCGTAAATGCGTAACCCCATATTTGTTAACCAAAAGGTCAATGTCTTTCATCACTTGCTGCGGGCTCCAGAAACGATAACTGTTTACCGCTTCTTTATAACCGGCTGATTTCTCGCCCTCTTTAAACGGCGCTTGAATGCAGCAGAAACTGCAATGGTAGGGGCATCCTAAGGTGGTGTATATGGCGCCGTAAGGCTGGCGGCTCGGATAACCAAAGCAGTGCCAGTTATGCGCGCGGTATTTGTCCATAGGCAGCAAGTCCCAGGCAATGCCCGGCATCTCTTGATCTAAATTCAACACTAAAGGAGGCACCGGGTTGGATTTAATGGCGCCGTTTTCTCGGTACCAAAGTCCGCGCACTTTGCTTAAATCTTTAGCCGCGGTTTTTAACGCTTCTATCAGTTCTACCAAGGTGTAGGGCCCTTCGCCCCCAGATACGTAATCGCAGACTTCTTCCTTCATGGTTCCTTCCGGCAGAGCCGCGACGTGCCCGCCTAAAAATAAAACGTTTTGCCCCGAATCCAGCTTTTTAATTTCTTTAGCAATTTCGCCGCTCGCCGTCATGTTTTGCGAAGACGCTGACGGCTGGTGCCCAAAAACAACCACGGTCGCTAATAGCGGACCGAGTTCCTTAACTTTTGCCGCCACTTGCGCCGGATCGAGGTTTTCCGCTTCGGCGTCCAATATTTTTACCGACAAGCCCTTTATCCGCGCAAAAGTCGCCAAAAGACCCGCCCAAATAGGCGGCTCAATCGCTGAGAGTTCATTGCCTAAAGACTGGTATATGCGCCTGCGACTGCCGGGGTGAATTAAAACTAAGTCTAATTTCTTCTCATTCATAGGGCAGGTTATTTTTTAACTCTCATCATATTACCTATCTTCCCAAGGCTTGTCAAACCTTAGAGTGTTCATCTAATTTGTAGTACACCACCTGGCTGCCGGTATTGTCAAAATTAAAGGGCACGTGTAAATATTTGTCTAGTTTGGCTTTGATCTGGGGCTGCTGTTCCGGCCGGGCAAAAATCAACATAAAGCCGCCGCCGCCCGCGCCTAAAAGTTTTCCGCCAAGCGCGCCATTTTTCATCGCAGTTTCATAAATTTCGTCAATAGCCGGGGTGGTGATCTTGTTGGTCAAAGAACGTTTGAGCAGCCAGTTTTCATGCAATAGCCGACCAAAGTCTGCGATGTCTCCGGCACCGTTTAAAATCTTGATGGCCGAGAATACCATGTTATAAATGGTTGTCAGTTCGCTCTTTTTTTTGCCGGCAGACTGAATTAAATCGTGCGCAATTTCCGAGGCGGTGCGGGAGAACCCCGTAAAAATAAGCATTAAATGGCTGCGCAGGTCATCTAGTCGGGCATGTGAAATGGTGACCGGTTGAATGTTGTAGTCAGAACCTTTTTGAAATTCTATGAAATTAAATCCGCCGTGCGCGGCTAATATCTGGTCTTGGCAGCCAACGTTTTCTTTGATCAGGTCCTGCTCCACGTGGATGGCGTTTTGCGCGAGCTGCGCATGGGAGACCATCTTTCCTTTGAGCGCAAACAAGCTGTGCAGGAGCCCCACCGTAAAGCTTGAACTCGATCCCAATCCAGTACGGGCCGGCAGGTCTCCGTCCACATGGATTTCTACCCCTTTGGCGATTTCTAAAAATTTTAAACATTCGCGCACTGAAGGATGCTTGATCTCCGCAATCTCTTTGACCAGCTCAATTAAAGTGTAGGAGATGCGCGAATGGTAATCGAAAAACGGGGGGAGGTAACGGCAGGTAATATAAACGTACTTATCAATGGTTGTGGCCAGCACAGCGCCCGGGTATTCATTAAACCAAACCGGGTAATCAGTGCCGCCGCCAAAAAAAGATATCCTAAGCGGTGTTTTGGTAATAATCATAGAATTCAAATTATATTAAAAAATTTAGCTTGGAGTGTCAATAAAAAAATAGACAACTTAACTTATATAAGGAAAAACCGTGCAGTTGCCGGAAGTTAGAACGCGAATTGACTGGCATGGGGTTGTTTGCTAAAATCATGCCACTGAAACTTGATGGTTTAATAAGGGTAAAATGAGGAGATGAGCATGGCTCAAATTAAAAAAGTTGTACTCGCCTATTCCGGAGGTTTGGACACTTCGATCATCATTGGTTGGTTAATTGAAAATTATTCCTGTGAAGTCATTGCCGTTTGCGTGGACTTAGGAGCCCTAGAGGGCGGCGCCAAATCTTTTGAGGCCATTCAAAAGAAAGCCATAGCCTCGGGCGCTAAGAAGTGTTATGTTATTGATGGTAAAGAACCTTTTGCCAAAGATTTTATTTTTCCCGCGCTAAAAGCGCGGGCTATCTATGAGGGAAAGTACCTCCTCGCTACTTCTCTGGCTCGACCCTTGATCGCATATGAGCTCGTGCGCATCGCTAAACGTGAAAAGGCGGACGCTTTTTGTCATGGAGCCACCGGTAAAGGCAATGACCAGGTGCGTTTTGAGATTGGGTTCCGAACTCTCATGCCCGGCGT
>JAHFBY010000152.1 GCA_023249835.1 Elusimicrobiota bacterium
TACACTTACGCAGCCCTGCTCCAGGCTTTTAATAATTTATTTTTAAGGTTGCCTGATCGATTTCAGTTTAGTATAATTCCCGTTGCTGTGCGTAATCAATTTTGCCTGATTTTAAGTTTGACTCATACCCTATAGGAGGCATTGCGAACCGATGAAATACGGAAGTTTTAGTCAAGACGGAACCGAATACATCATTAATAACCCCCTAACCCCCCGCCCCTGGATCAACTATTTAACCAATGAAAAATACTGCGCCATCATATCCCAATGCGCCGGCGGTTATTCATTTTATAAAGACTGCCGCTCTGACCGCATACACCGCTGGGCTCCGGAAAACTGGCACACCGACCGCCCCGGACGCTACCTCTATATTCGCGATGAGGAAAGCAGCAAATATTGGAGCGCTGCGTTTCAACCCATCCGCGCCCCTTATTCCCAATACGAAGCGCGCCATGGACTCGGATATACTAAAATTCATTTAGTTTGCAATGAAATTGAAACCGAATCCACCTTTTTTGTCCATAGCACCGACCCCATTGAGTTCTGCTCCGTCCGCTTAAAAAACACCTCTTCCCGCAGCCGCAAACTTAAACTCTATCCTTATATGGAGCTTTTGATCGGCGACTATCACATGGAGCTCCTTTACCGAAATATTATGAACCTTTACGACCGCGTTTGGTTTGACGCGGACACCAACGCCATTTTAGCCAATAAAACCGCGGCTTGGGGAGACATGAATATCAAGCCTTTTCCTTATACGCTTTACTTTGCCTCAAGCCTGCCGGTACAAGGTTATGCGACCCGAAAAGATGGGTTTTTAGGCCGTTATAACACCGAAGAAAACCCCCAAGTGGTTAAAGAAGGATCGGAAATTAAAAACGGATTTTCTTCCGGTGAAGACTCCATCGCCGCTTTTAAGCATGAGGTGAGTTTGGAGCCCGGAGAAGAAATCAACTTTACTCTTTTCCTCGGGGTTGGCAAGGATAAGGCAGAAATTAAAAAATCCATTGCCAAATACCAGAGCCACGCTACCGTAATGGCAGAGTTAAAAACCGTGCAGGATATTTGGCGTAAACGAATTATTGACAACGTTTGGATCCAAACCCCGGACCACGATTTTGATACGGTTATGAACATATGGGTAAAATACCAGGCCTATATTTGTAACTTTTGGTCTCGTTCCCCCTCTTACTATCATGAAGGCTCCGGCGGCAGAGGATATCGCGACTCCTGCCAAGATAGCGAAGGCATTTTAGCCATTAATCAAGAAATGGCCAGAACTAAAATGTTAACTATTGCCAAATTAATTCGCGCAGACGGAACTTCCGCGCCCGGCTGGTCAGACACCACCGGTCCTGCGTCCCACCGGCCTAATAAAGACCATCAAGTATGGCTCACCTATACGATTGCGGCTTATATTAAGGAAACCGGCGATAAAAGCATTTTAATGGAAAAAGTTCCCTTTCTTAAAGATCAATGGATTAAGGGTTGGTGGGTGGACAAAGAATGGAAAAAAGGCTCTTACTATGAAGGCAAAACAACCGTCTACGATAAACTTTGCCGCAATTTAAACTTCACTTATTCCGACACCGGCGCGCATGGTCTTTGCCGCATTGGCCACGCTGATTGGAACGATGCTATTGACGCGGCCGGCATTAAACATAAGGGCGAAAGCGTTATGATCTCCATGCAATTGGTGCGCTCCTTAAAAATATTAGCGGAATTATCCGAATTGATCGGTAAAAAGAAAGAAGCGAAAGAGTTTCGCAAGCGCGCACAAACAATGACCAAGCGCATTGAAACAGTTTGTTGGGACGGCGAATGGTATAAGCGCGGCTTTACCGATGACGGCACGGTTTATGGCAGTAAAAAATGCAAAGAGGGCAAAATATTCATCAACACTCAAAATTGGGCTGTTTTAGCCGGCATTCCAGAAGGCAAAAGGTTAGAAACAGTGCTTAACTCCGTTGACAAACACTTGGATGGAGACCATGGTTACGCCCTGTTTTATCCCGCTTACAGCAAATGGGACCCCAAATTAGGCAGGATCAGCATGTTTTCGGAAGGCACCAAAGAAAATGCGGCTGTTTTCTGTCATGCGGCAACTTTCATGGTTGTCGCTAACCTCATTTCCGGCAGAGGCACGCGCGGTTATGAGGGATTGAAAAAAATTATGCCCAACGCGCAAAAAGATTATGAGGTTTATAAAACTGAACCTTACGTTTATTCGGAATACATGATTGGACCCGAACACCCTTACCTCTACGGGGAAGGAGCTTTCACCTGGATTACCGGAACCGCGGCTTGGAACTTTTTAGCGGCCAGCGAGTACCTCCTGGGCGCGCGCCGGGACTATGAAGGATTAAGGATTTGTCCAAGCGTTCCTTCCTATTGGAAAAACGCTTCCATACGCCGGCCCTTTCGCGGCGACGTCTATGAAATAACAATAGAAAATCCGGATGGTGTAGAAAGCGGGGTCAAAGAACTTTACTTGGACGGCGTCCTTCAAGAAGGAGACCTAATCCGTCCGGTCAAAGACGGTAAAACCCATAAAGTGCGGGTGGTCCTGGGCAAGCTAACCGGCCCTGCCTCAGAAAAGAGCGGGACAGCAAGCGGTAACGGCCATAAAAAAGTTACCGCCGGATCAACCGACGGCAAAGTCTTGCAGAGGGTTTGAGATGAAATTGCCACTGGATATAAAAAAAATGAAAACTACAAACAAACAAACCGATCAGACCATTAACAAAAGCCACCTTAGATTATCTTGGGTGGCTTTTTTATTAGCCTTAATTCTTCCGGGATGCGGACCCCATAAAAGTGCGGAAACACAAAATAAGATTGTGGTCTGGCATTGGATGAGCGACCGGCAGAACGCCTTTGACGAACTGGCTAAACGCTATAAACAGGAAAAAGGCATTGACGTGGTGTTTGAACTCTATGCCCCTTCGGATGCTTATGCCCAAAAAGTGCGGGCTGGCGCGCAATCTAACACCCTGCCCGAAGTTTACGGCATTTTAGCTGAATCCAGAGACTTTGCCAGCTTTATTAAGTCCGGCCATGTGGCTAACCTTAATGATCAAATGAACGCAGACAACGCAAAATGGAAAAACTCTTTTTACCCAAAAGCTTTAGCCAACAATACTTTTTCAACACAGAATGCTTTTGGCGTTGTTCCGGGTATTTATGGCGTTCCCTTAGACGTGATGAATATCCAAATGCTCTACAACAAAAAACTTTTTGCTAAAGCCGGACTAAATCCAGAAAAGCCGCCCCTCACTTGGAAAGATTTTCTGGTCGCGGCTAAAGCCTTGAACAAAGCCAATATTCCTGTGTTCGTAAGCGGTTGGGGAGAACTTTGGATGATCGACTGTTTCGCCTCCTCCTACGCTTTGCACTTCATGGGAGAGCAAAAGTTTTTAGACACTTTCCGCGGTAAAGTTTCTTATACGGACCCAGACTGGGTGAAAGTATTGGAGATCTTTAACGATTTTCGCAAAGAAAAAATACTAATAAACGGCGGGGTGAGCATGGTGAACAAAACTTCGGAACAAACATTTGCCAATGAACGCGCCGCCATAACCTTAAATGGATCTTGGTGCGTGAACGTGTACGCGGGCATGAACCCTAAATTGGAGTACGGGACCATGCTGCCTCCAAAAGTCAATCCTAAAGACGAAATTAAAATTTGGGGAGGAGCCGGATCTTCATTCGTGATTAACCAACGCTCCACTAATAAGGATAAGGCGATCGCTTTCATGCAATGGATGAGCGATAAAGACCAGCAAGTATACTTATCGGAAACAACTAAAAACTTGCCAGCCAACCGTTACGCCTCATCCAACATTCCCCCCATCATGGCGAGCTTTTCTACCGCCATGGACTTCACCACCCACCCATCGCAATGGGACGTGCGTGAAAATCCGGTTGTTGCGGAAGCTTTTACCAAAGGTATTCAGTCTATTTTAATTGGAGAGAAAACCCCCGAACAGGTGGCTGAGGAAGTGCAGAAGTTAAAAGACCAGAACCTGGCGGCCTCCGCTAAATAGGAGTGATCTTGAACAATTAATTATGGGCCAAATAATAGTTAATAAGATAACCTCGCCACCCTCGCTTGCGCCTTCGCAAAGTTGGCCGCGAGTGAAAAAGGCCAAACCTTTAACCAAGGAAAAGGTTTGGGACATCTTTACAAACTATTTATTTGTTGTTCCTTCCTTATTATTGTTCGCAATGTTTAGCATTTATCCCTTCTTTAAGATATTTCAGCTCTCTCTTTTTGAATGGGACGGAATCTCTCCGGACATGGTTTTTATTGGAATTCGCCAGTACCTTCAGGTCTGCCAAGACCCCATTTGGTGGACCTCCGTAAAAAATGCCAGCTGGGTAACGTTTTTAGCGTTAAGTGTGCAAAACACCTTGGCCTTTGGCTTGGCTTGGATCGTGGATCAAGATTTGAAGGCAAAGACGTTCTACCGGGTAGTATTCTATCTTCCCCCGGTCTTGTCCGGGATTGTAGTCGGCTTGGTTTGGAATTGGGTGTTTGACGGCAATTACGGCGTGTTAAACTTTGCCTTAACTAAAATAGGATTATCTTCATTGTGCCGCGCTTGGTTGGCAGACCCGGATACGGCTTTAAACTCCGTTGCAATTGTGCATATTTGGAAGGGGTTTGGCTGGGGTTTTGTGATCTTATTGGCCGGACTTCAAGGCATCCCCAGAGAGCTTTACGAAGCGGCTAAAGTAGATGGCGCTAGTGAGTGGCAAATTCTTTTCCGCATTACGCTGCCGATTATGATTCCGGTGCTTTTCGTTGTTTCCATTTTAACTATATTAGGCACAATGCAGATCTATGACATTATCGTAGCCATGACTCAAGGCGGACCTGGTTATCACACGGAAGTGCCGATCACTAGAATTTTTGCGTCTTTGGTTGGCTCTTCCCGATTTGGATACTCTTGCACCATGGGAGTTGTTTTTGGCGCTATCCTTTTAGCCATATCCATGGTTCAAATCCGTCTCTCTAAGGCCATGAAAGCGGACTAACTCATGCAAAACATATACTATAAAGTTAAATCAGCTTTTCGGTCTACGCTATTTCATACGATATGTTTGAGCGTAGCGGCGTTGTGCATTTTTCCCCTTTTATGGGCGCTGGCTTCCAGCCTTAAAACTCAGGAGACCATCTTTCAGGATTTTAGCCTTTTCCCCGCTCATCCCCAATGGCAAAACTATATCCTTGCCTGGACCCAAGGAAACTTCGGCCTGTATTTAATGAACTCTGTCTTATACACCGTGAGCGTGGTCGTGGGAGTGGTCTTGATCTCTTCTTTGGCCTCTTATGCTTTTTCCCGCCTGCAGTTTCCCGGCAAAAACATTATTTTCATATTGCTGATCGCGCAAATGATGATCCCGGTCCCCGGCGCTTTTGTGGCGCTCTATGTATTATTGGTTAAAATGAACTTGATCAACACCCGCTTAGGCTATATTTTACCTCAAATCAACGGGGGATTGGCTTTAAGCGTATTCCTATTAAAAACATTTTTCGATAAACTC
>JAHFBY010000153.1 GCA_023249835.1 Elusimicrobiota bacterium
TAAATATCCGGTTACGCATTAATTCCCTCCTTAAATAAATAAAGGCCCTGAATAATACTTTAGTCTAGGAACAGGACTTCGTCAAGTGGCAAAAATATGTGCTTTTAGACCTATAAAAAGCGGGTCAAAATTTTTATTCTTGACCCGCTTTTCTAAACTCCCCCTGCCCCCCTCTTTAAAAAAAGAGGGGGAGATAGCCATATTACGTGCCTTCTTGCCAGCTTGCTAAATATTTAACTTGTTCGGGAGACAAGGCGTCAATGGTCACGCCCATGCTTTTTAATTTTAACCGGGCAATCTCCACATCGATGTCCTTGGGAACAGGATAAACTTTCTTTTGCAAGTTTTTACTTTCTTTAACCATATATTCAGCGGACAAAGCTTGATTAGCAAAAGACATGTCCATCACGCTTGCCGGATGACCTTCGGCAGCAGCTAAATTCACTAGCCTGCCGTCAGCCAATAGGTTTATTTTGCGGCCATCTTTAAGAGTGTATTCCTCCACAAACGCCCTGACTTCACGCACATTTTTGGAGAGCTTTTTTAAGGCGGGAATATCTATTTCCACGTTGAAATGGCCGGAATTGCAGACAATAGCGCCGTCTTTCATTTTTTCGAAATGTTCACCCCTTAACACGCCGATATCGCCGGTCAAAGTAACGAATATATCTCCTGTTTTTACGGCTTGCGCCATGGAACAAACCATATAGCCGTCCATCACCGCTTCCAATGCTTTGGTGTGGTCTACTTCCGTGACAATTACGTGCGCGCCCATACCTTTAGCGCGAATAGCCATCCCGCGCCCGCACCAACCGTAACCTGCCACTACCACAGTTTTACCCGCAATGAGAACGTTAGTAGCGCGGATAATTCCATCTAAAGTGGACTGGCCCGTACCGTAACGGTTATCAAAAAGATGTTTAGTGTCCGCGTCATTAACAGAGACGATTGGGTACCCCAACACGCCGTCTTTTTCCATAGCGCGCAACCGAATAACTCCCGTGGTAGTTTCTTCGGTTCCACCAATGATTTCTTTAAGGCGGTCAGGCTGCTCTTTATGAATGATGCTCACAACATCTGCCCCGTCATCCATAGTCAATTGCGGTTTAGAAGCGATAATCGCCTGAATATGACTATAATAAGTTTTATTGTCTTCACCCTTAATCGCATAAACCGGAATATTATGATGCTTTACTAAAGAAGCGGCCACATCGTCCTGAGTGGATAAAGGGTTAGAGGCGCACAAGGTTACCAGCGCTCCGCCCGCTTTTAAAGTAATCATCAGGTTTGCAGTTTCAGTGGTCACATGTAAACAACACCCGGCCTTAACCCCACGCAAAGGCTTTTCTTTAGCAAAGCGCTCGCGAATTAACCGGAGCACCGGCATTTCTCGCTCCGCCCAATCAATGCGTTTTTTGCCTTCGTCGGCAAGTTTTAACGATTTTACATGATATTTCATTTCCTTCCTCCGTTCATTTTTTGATTCTCTCTATTATAATCATCTGCCCGTAAGGGAACATTGCATGTGCCCTTGCCAATTAACCCTTGACTTCAGCGGCTTTTTTGAGCGCAGCCGCCTTGTCGGTTTTTTCCCAAGTGAATTCAGGCTCATTGCGTCCAAAATGGCCGTAAGCCGCTGTTTTGCGAAATATGGGACGGCGCAGTTTCAAGGTGTCGATAATGCCTTTAGGCGTGAGCGGGAAAATCTCGCGCACAATTTTGGTTAGGTATTCAGAAGGGATCACGCTCGTGCCATGGGTGTCCACCAGCACGCTCACAGGGTCAACCACTCCGATGGCGTAGGCAAGCTGTACCGTACATTTTTTTGCGACTTTAGAGGCGACCACGTTTTTGGCAATATAACGCGCCATGTAACAAGCGGAACGGTCCACTTTCGTGGGATCTTTGCCTGAGAACGCGCCGCCGCCGTGGGCTGCCCAACCGCCGTAAGTGTCCACGATAATTTTTCGTCCCGTAACGCCGGTGTCGGACTGAGGTCCGCCGATCACAAATTTGCCGGTAGGATTAATAAAGTATTTTGTATTTTTGTCCAACATGTTTTTGGGAAGCACTGGAGCAATGATCGCTTTAATCATTTTCTCCCGGGCCGCTTCCGTAATTTTCTTGCCGGTTTTATCCAAAATATCGGTAGTGTGTTGACTGCTGATAACCACGGTGTCGATGCGCACGGGCCGATCGTTATCGTACTCAATAGTTACTTGCGATTTGCCGTCGGGTCCTAAGAAAGGAAGTATGTTTTTCTTGCGCACTTCAGCTAAACGAATAGCGAGTTTATGGGCGAACGAAATGGGCATGGGCATCAACTCTTCGGTTTCGTCGCAAGCATAACCAATCATGAGTCCCTGATCTCCAGCTCCGCCTACGTCCACCCCTTGCGAAATGTCGGGCGACTGCCGGCCAATGGCGTTTAAAATACCGCAAGTTTCATAGTTGAACCCGTACTTGGAGTGAGTGTACCCAATATCTTTTATCAATGAGCGCACTAAGTCCGGCACTTCCACATAACCCTTGGTGGTGATTTCTCCACCCACGATCACGAGTCCAACGGTAATAAAGGATTCGCACGCGACCCTGCCCGTAGGGTCCTGTTTCAACACCTCGTCTAAAACTGCATCTGAAATCTGATCGCAAACTTTATCCGGATGGCCTTCCGTAACCGACTCTGATGTAAAAAAATATCTACCTTGACTCATTCCTTCCTCCTTTTGTTCATTAACTTATACAACTTAAATCTACGATCGAAGCGTCGCAGGCGGCAACGGGTTGACCGAGCGGCGACTTTGCGGCTAAAACGGTATTTTCTAAACGGAATTCACAAGGGAGAGTGGAACCTTCCCACAGGATGGAATTAGATAGAATTGAGCGCGCTAAAACTCTAGAACCGTTGCCAATGACCGAATACGGCCCTATTGTAGCATTTTTTTCAATAACACAATCGTTCCCAATAAAACAAGGCGCTATGACTTTAACGGAAGAGTGAACCTTGCTACGCTCGCCTTTCCACACCCGACTTTTCATTTTATCCATTGCGACTCGATTGGCCCTGCGATACTCTGCAATATTTCCTATATCCGTCCAAAAATCTTTAAACTCGTAACCAAAAACCCGTTTTTTCTTTTGCAGTAGTTCCGGCCACACTTGTTTGCCGAAATCATAGAACCTTCGGGCAGGAATGTGGCCAAATATTTCCTTATTAAAGACATAAATACCGGTGTTAACCAAGCAGGAATAAACGTCGCTCCATGAGGGTTTTTCAATAAACCTACGAACCCTTCCGTCTTTGTTTAAAAGTGTGACCCCATATTCAAACCGGCTGTCCGCGCTTTGCAAGGCGATCGTGCCCAAAGATTTCTTCTGGCGATGAAAGTCAATGAGTTGAGCAAAATTAATGTCCGTTAACCCGTCGCCGCTGGTGACCAGAAATTCCGAATCCGGATCTTTGCGGATAAGCGATTCCACGTTTTTAACTCCACCGGCGGTCCCCAGCATCTTCTTCTCTATGGAGTAATGAATCTTCATCCCCATTTTAGAACCGTCTTGAAAGTAATCGATGATAGGACGGGGCTTATAGCTTAAATTAATCACCGCTTCTCTGATACCGTACTTTTTAAGGTTAAGCAGCGTGTACTCTAAAACCGGGCGGTTCAAAATGGGCATCATGGGTTTAGGAAGGACGTAGGTCAACGGGCGCAACCGCGTCCCTTCCCCGGCGCACATCACCATGGCGATCATAATTTTGCTTTCATACAGATGTTCATCATTGCGCTTTAATCAAAACATCATAAAGAATTTTGGAGAGGTTCGCAAGCGATTTTTTTGACAACTCCACCTTTGGGAACTCCGCGTAGGTGCGCAACACCGGCTCAGTGCCGCTAGGCCGGATTAAAAACCAAGAGTCGTCTTCCAGCACGATCTTTAAACCGTCTGAACTGCGCATCTCTTTAACCTTGCGGCCCAACCATTCCGTTGGAAAACGGCCCTGAATCTCTTTAACGAACTCAGCCTTATCCCGGATCGGGGCTTTGAGCGCGATATCCTTGCGCAAATAACAGGAAGTTCCAAACCGATCCTCCAATTCATCGATCAGCCGGGAAACGGGTTTGCCGGTACGCAAGCTCATTTCCATAAACAGCAGGCCAGAAAACAAACCGTCGCGTTCAGGCAACATAACGTTTTTTGATCCGGGCTCATTGCCAAAGGCATAGCCGCCGGACTCTTCGCCTCCGATCAACACCCTTTCCGTCAACAGTTTTTCAGCCACGTACTTAAATCCCACGGAAACCTCTTCAAACTCGCAACCGTAGGCTTTGGCGATGCGCTGCGACAGGTAACCCAAGGAAACGGCCTGCACCACTTTTCCCCGTTTTCCCCGGTGCTCCAGAAAGTACCAGAACAAAAGAGCAAATACCTGCTGCGGGGTCAAGTACCGTCCTTTATCGTCAATCACGCCCAAACGGTCGCCGTCGCCGTCCAAAGCAAAGCCTACGTTGGCCTTCTGCTTTTTAACCGCTGCCTTTAACTCGGTTAAATATTCTTCAATCGGCTCGGGCTGGCTGTTCCCGAAGGTCGGATCGCGCTGCGCGTGCAAAAGTTCCAGTTTAGAGTTCGGGCTAACCGTACGAAAAAACTCCTGAACGGCAAAAACCGAGGGACCGTAGAGCGCGTCAAACACAACTTTTTGTTTTGATTTTTTAAATAACCCTGGGTCCAAATGCCCTTTCAAATAGGACATGTAGGCGGGCATGAAGTTAGGCGCTTTTTTAACCTCCAGCTTAGGCCAAGTGAAACCGCTTTCCATCTCCGAGGTTTGGTCGATGTGGGTTTCAATCTCTTTGACCGTGGTGGTGGAGATAGAGCCGCCGAAAGAGCCTTTGACCTTAAAACCTAAATATTCCGGCGGGTTGTGCGACGCCGTGATCATCACGCCAAAGGGCGCTTTCATCTTCCAAGTGATGAAAGAGAGCAGAGGAGAAGTAACGGGAGAAGGGACCAGCAGCGGATTAAATCCAAAACCGGAAAGTATGACCGCTGTTTCATGCGCGTACTTATCAGCTAAAAACCGATGGTCGTAACCAACCACCACTTGCATTTTAGGCGGCACTTTGTTTTGAAAGGTTAAAGCGAGCGCGCGCGCCACTCTGTGCAGGTTCTCCGAGGTGAACTCCCGCCCAAGGATGCCGCGCCACCCGTCTGTGCCAAAATGCACGTTTGCGTTTTTCATGTTCATTCCTTTTTATAGCCGGGAAAACGGCGTCACCACGCTTCCGTCTCCTAGGCAGCTTGAGTTTAAAACCACGGCGTTGTTCCCGATACGGGACTTCCTACCGATGATGCTGCCCGTAAGGACAGCACCATCGCCAACCTCCACCCCTTCATGCAGGATAGAGTTTTGAATTTCAACGTCTTTGCCGATGCGCGATCCCTCGCCGATGACCACGTCCGGGGATATCTGGGCGGTAGGGTGGACTTTTACGCCTCGGGCAAAGGCCCCGACGCTTTTCAAATCTG
>JAHFBY010000154.1 GCA_023249835.1 Elusimicrobiota bacterium
CGAACGACATTTGTTTAAACCTAAATCCCAAACGCAAACCGAGCCGCAGGTTCAAGCGCCACAAGACCTAAACGCTTTAGAAGCGTTTAGGTCGTTAGTGGACGCGCCGCTGCGCATTAACGGCGCGGACTATGTGATTGGTTTAGATGAAAGCGGCCAGAAACTGGCCGTAAAGTTAATGGACCAAGAAAATGAACGCTGGACAGTTTCTGAGGTGGCTATCACCGAAGACGACAATAGCGCTTCTCTTACAATGTCTTTACCCGACAACGCCGAGTCTACTATCCTCGCCACTTTAAACAAACAGAGCGGCGAAATAATTTTATCGCATAACCAAGAGGTTTGGTCCTATGTGGGCCAAGAAAACGCGCAAAGCGTGCAACACCAAAACGTGACTGTAAGCTATCACTACAACGAAAAAGGGGAAATAGATTTAGCCGCGGGAGCAGGGACCCTAAACGGAGACGACGGTTACGGTAACCTTACCAACGGCGACGTCACTCAAGAGTTTGTGGTGGTGGCCGGACAAGCGAAGTTAAGCCAAAACCGCACCGAGTCCACGACCTTAAATATCGACGGTTCCGCGCAAACCCAAAGCAACAGCACTTTCTACGCTTACGATGAAAACGGCAAACTGGTGAAAGAAGGGGGCGCTTTTGGCGGCGCAAACAAAGACGGCAGCACGCGCGGCATTGGTTCAAGCCGTTCGTTTAATGCGGACGGGTCAGTAACCGAAACCACTTTTGAACAAGAGTACGCCATTTTAAACGAACAAGCTAAATTGGTCCATACCGCCACCCAATCTAAAAACAGTTCACCAGATTCCAGCCAACAAGAGCAGACCTTGCACATGTACTATCAATATAACGACAAAAACAGCCTCATTGCTGCTCTGGGTGAAGGATCGTTCCGGCAAAACGATTCGTTTGGCTTTAGCAGCCAAAACGGAACCTTAACGCAAACCTATGCGGTGATTATGGGTCAAGCAAAAATAGTTAAGTCGCTAACTAATACCGACATCGCCAATATTGACGGTTCCAGTTCCCAACAGAGCCAAACCATAGAATATATTTATGACCAAACCACCGGCCAGCTCTTAGACGCTAACGGCAGCGTAAACTCCACTGCCAACGACGGTTTTAACAATACCACCCGTTCCGCCTCCTTCCAAACTTACCAGATCCAAAATTCGCAAGCCAAACTCATAGAATCTTTAAATCTTTCCCGAACCGAGAACCTAGACGGTTCCAGTCAAGAGCAAACCTTAACCACAAAGAACAGTTACGATCCGCTTACCGGACTTTTAACGCATGCGAGCGCGCTAGGCAGCGCGTTAAACAACGACGGGCTAGGAAACTTTACCCGTTCGGAAATTGTCCAAGAGTTTGCCGTTATCAAAAATCAGGCCAAAACGGTTAAAGTCCTTACCCGAACCCACAGCAGCAACAACCTTGGCCAAGGCTCTTACCTAACGCCCCTTGCGAACGCGGAAGGAAGCGCCAACAGCCAGGAATCAATCCTCTATTACGCCTACGACGCCAACGGCGTCTTAACAGCGGAAAATGGCCTCTACGGCGGCAAAAATAACGACGGCAAAACTCAAGGAGTCCTCACTTCCTACGCTAACGACGGCTACGACAACATTACCCGCGCTACCCTCATCCAAGACTACGCGGTATATAAAGGGCAATCAAAACTAGTCAATAGCCGGTCCATTAGCGATACCTCTAACCTTGACGGATCAGAATCTAAGCAAGACCTTTCCGTGGCTTATGTTTATGAGGCTAACACGCTGAATTTAAAATCTGTTGTTGGCGAAGGTTCATCCTTAAGCAGGGAAGGGTCTTCTCCTCCCGCAAATTTTACCCGCTCTGAAATCAAGCAAACTTACGCCATTGTTAATGGTTCCGCCAAAATAACGCAGTCCCAAACGCAAAGTTTTACCAGCGACGCTAACGCGCTCGGCAGTTTTGAAAAACCTTTGACAAATCCGGACGGATCCGCTAACAGCCAGGAAATGACGGTTTATTATGCCTATGACGCCTTTGGCAAACTAACATTAGAAAACGGCGTTTATGGCGGCAAAGATCAAAACGGCAAAACATCAGGACTGGGAAACAGTTTGAGCAACGACGGGTTTAACAACTTTACTCGTTCGGGCATTGTGCAAAACTATTTGTTGATAAACGGACAAGCCAAAGTAAGGGAAACCCAAACGCAAAGTTTTACCAGCGACGCGCAAAGCGCAGGCAGCTATAACGCGCCTTTAACCAGCCCCTACGGCGCGTTTTCCACCCAAGAGAACGTTCAATATTTCGCCTACGCAGAGTCCGGACGATTGGTTGACCAAGGAGGCCGGTTCGGGGGCAAAGAAAATAATGGAAAAACCAGCAGTTCGAGCAACGGGAACAGCAACGACGGTTACGGGAACATTACCCAAACTCAAGTTGCGCAAAGCTACGTCATTGTGCAAGGGCAAGCAAAAGTTAAAAGCGCGGAAACCTTAGCCGATACCGCCAACCTGGACGGTTCGCAAAATTCTCAAAGCATGACCCAAACCTATAGTTACTACGGCGAAACTGACGAGCAAGGCCGCGCGCTAAAGGGACTCGCAGTAACTGAGAACAACAAGATCGGTAACTTGGCAAGTTCGCAGGCTACGGGCAAAAGTTTAGCGCGCGACGGGAAACAGTTGGAAAACTATACCGCTTCAACTATTGTTTCCGAATACGCGGTGATCCGCAACCAAGCGCGCCAAATTTCGAGCCAAACCCGCAGTTTTAGTTCTAACGCCCGCTCAGGGGGAACCTACCAGAACCCATTAGCCAACGCCGACTTGAGCTTTAGCCAACAAGAAATGACGGTTCATTACGCTTATGACGATAAGGGACTGCTCCTAACCGCGAGCGGGCAAGGAGCGTCCCATTTTGACGACGGTTACCGTAACCTTACCGATACCGCCATTACGCAAAGTTTTAACGTAATGTATGGACAAGCAAAACTTAAAACCAACCGTACACAAACGCAAACCACAAACATTGACAAATCTATTTCTTATTCCGACTCCAAAGTGTCCTACAACTATTTTGGCGAGCCCGGTTACGCGGTTGCTAATGAGCGTTACGCAGGCCAGTTGGCGCAAGCCTCGGGGTCGGGCAACTCTTTAACCAACGACGGATCTGACCGCTACACAGCGGCCAACTTTACGCAAGATTTTACCGTTATAAACGGACAAGCAAAAATGGTAAAAAATTTCAGCCGCTCTTGGAGCTCCGACGTTAACGGGTCGGGCAATTATTTGGACCCCCGCGCTTATGCGGACAACTTTAAGTCCAGTCAAGAAACAAGCGTTTATTACGCTTACGACCACGCCGGCAACTTAACTTTGGGCAACGGGACTTACGGTTCCGGGCAAAAGGGCGCCGACAACATGTACCGCACCTACGGCGCGGGCAAAAGCCGGACCGATGACGGGCACAACAATATTACCCACGGCATAATCCAACAGTCCTATACTCTAAAAAATGGCCAGGCGAAATTAGAAAGCACCAGCACGGAAACCGATTTAACCGGCAGCTTAACCAAAGAAATGGCGTTTAGCGTTGGACGGTTACAGCTTTCAGTGGCCGACGAACTCATTGGCGCAGAAATTAAGGTAGGCGCAAATACCTACGTTATCGGCATGGACGCTTTGGGCCAGTCTTTAACGCTATACCTAGACAACCTCCAGGCCGGAGAAATAAACGTTTACCAAGACGGTTCAATGCTGAACATTACGCTCGCGCCGTTTAAAGCGGATCCCGTGGTTTTAAGTTACGACAAATCTACCGGAAACCTTTACGTTGCCCAAGAAGAGTATGTTCCGCTAAGCGCGCAAAACATCGCTTCTAGGCAAACCCAAACTATTGTCATAACCTACGCTTACAACGACGCGGGCCTCTTGGTTGACGCTCACGGGTCGGGCTTTTCCGCAAACAACGACGGGTTGGGCAAAAACAGCATGAGCCAAATCACGCAGAATTATGTGATTATTAACGGTCAGGCAAAAGTGAGCGAAAACGTGAACCGTTCTTGGAGCGTAAACCCCTTAAACCTTGGCAGTTTTGAAGTTCCCGGCAAACAGATTGACGAGGCCGCTAACAGAAATGAAAACCATACCTACTACGCCTATAACGCCGCGGGCGTGTTAGTGATCGGATCAGACCCTAACGAGGTTGCGGTTTACGGCGGAAAACTTGGCCTAGGCAACGTTTGGACCCGCAAAACTTTTGGTAAAAGCGCGTCTTGGTCTAACGACGGTTACGACAATATCACTACGAGCGAGGTGGATCAGACCTACCTCATTATTAACGGTCAGGCGAAAGTAAGTTCCACTTACACTCAGTCAAAGTCTTTGATGGTTGACGGCGCTCAATCTTTTAATAACCTCACAGTGGACTATACCTTTGACGCTCAAGGAAACCTCATCGGCGCTAAAGGGCTCTATAACAATAACTACTCCAATAACCAAGGTACCACCACCAACGCCACGGTTACCCAAGACTACGTTATTATTGACGGCGCAGCGCAGTTGTCAAAAGTCCGGTCAAAATCAGACACAACCACTTTTGAGGGGTCCGCCAGCAGCGAGTCCGAAGATACGTTTTATACTTACGGGTCGTCCGGACGGTTGGTGAATGTCAACGGCGTTACTTCTGCCAGCGGCGTTGTTTACGGCGTTACCAAAGATAAAGTGTTGGGAAAAACTGGTTCGAGCAGTTCAAGCGGATCCAAAGAGTACGTGATCATCAACGGCCAAGCTAAGACCTCCCGCATCCTTACGCGCTCGCAAGTCATCAATTACGATGGTTCTACCAATGAACAAACCTCAAATTTTGTTATGCGCTATAACGCTGTTACCGGAGCCTTGAACGGCGCGGAAAGCAACGAAGAGTTTAAAAGCTATGCTGTAGGTTATAAAGATAATGCGGAAGAGGACGCCTCGATAATTTCCATCACTCAAGGTCACACCGCGCAAAGTTACGCCATTATCCACGGACAAGCAAAAGTTTTAGGAAATGTAACCACCTCAGAAACTCAAGACTATGACCCCAACAACCTGAGCTTGCCGCCCAGCAACGTGCATAAACAGAAAGTTACTGTTGACTACTCCTACGATCAAGAAGGGCGCGGCATTTTGTCCGGAGCAAAAGGCGCGGGCGCGCGCGACAGTTTTGAGTATAACGACGCGCTTAACCCGACCCGTTTAACGGGTACAACCAAAAGTTCGATCGAGCAAGATTATCTCATCTTTGGCAACCGCGCGCTGATCGCAAGGGAAATAACGCGCACTTTAGGCAACGCGGCGCCTAACGATTTGGCGGGCGCGCCCGCAACCGTCCAAGATCAGGTCATGACCACCACCTACATCTATGATGAGGTCGGGCGCTTGATCGACGCGCACTCTACAACGGACTTAAACAATATTAACCAAGAACTACAAAGTACCAACATCGGCAAGATGATCTACACCTACAT